>DAOUDM010000022.1:0-11052 GCA_034431095.1 Dehalococcoidales bacterium
GCTACACCCTGCTTGAAGCAACCGATGGGGAAGAAGCTCTGCAAATAGCTATAAGGGACAAACCGAACCTCATTATAATGGACATACAGCTTCCTAAGATGAGCGGTCTTGAGGTAATAGAAAGGCTCAGGAAGATGCCAGGCTTCAACCATCTTCCCATTATTGCGGTTACTGCCTATGCGATGAAGGGAGATAAGGAAAAGGTTATTGAAGCTGGGTGTGATGCCTATCTATCAAAGCCAATCAATACCCGTGAGTTACCTAAGGTAGTCGCAGAAATGCTCTCAGGAGGAGAAAAAGATAACACCTAGTATCATTGGGCAGGACAATGGGAAAGAAAATCCTTGTAGTTGATGATGAGCCTGCCTTCGTTAGACTGGTTAACCAAACTCTTACTCATAAAGGGTACGAGGTGCTCACAGCAGGCGATGGTCAGGAAGCTTTGCGGCTCGTATTTGCTAACAAACCAGACCTTGTACTTTTAGATGTGGTGATGCCGAAGATGGATGGCTGGCAGACCTGTAGCCGAATCCGTGAAGTTACTGATGTACCTATCGTTATGCTCACTGGCAAACAGAAGTCCGAGGCAGACATAGTGCGTGGGCTTGACTACGGAGCCGATGATTACCTTATTAAACCAGTAGGAAGTAGAGAGTTAGTAGCCAGGGTGCGAGCAATACTGCGGCGTGCTGAGTCACCTTCTTTACTGGAGACTAAAAGGGAAATTACCTATAGTGATGCCGTTCTTACTGTAAATATTGCCGAGCGGAAAGTTATTGTTAATGGAGAATGGGTGAGATTAACCCCAACCGAGTTTAAGTTGTTTGCGCTCCTGTTGGAAAATGCCGGTCGTGTTCTCACCCACAAACAACTACTAGAAAGGGTATGGGGTTGGGAGTATGTTGACGATATAGACCATGTTCGCATCTATATCTGGCATCTACGCCAAAAGATAGAACCAGATCCAACTCAACCCTCATATATTATGACTGAACTTGGGGTCGGATATTACTTCCAAAAAGATAGTTAATATAAGCCTATTGCATTTGGATACTGATGCTTAAAGCCTCTGAGCCGCCTATCTCACTGCCCAAGCTGCACAATCCGTTTTTTCGTTCAATTATTTGACCTGCCCCCATAAGGTGTACCACTTATTAAGTTAGAGTTACCGGTATTATAGCCTCAGGAGCCGGAGGTCTATAACCCAAAGCACTATGTGGACGTACCTGATTATATTCCCTCCTCCACTGCTCAATCAATACCCTGGCCTCGGTTAATGTCGTAAATATCTCCCTGTTAAGAAGTTCATCCCTAAGCTTCCCGTTAAAGGATTCAATACAGCCTTGTCTACCTAATAATCTTTTGTATGTTATTTGAAACAAACCAACTAATAAATTCTAGGAGCAGCAACGCTAGTATTAAGACTACTATTGGCTCATTAAAAGATATTGACACTTGCTTTAAATCCTATTACAACCTAGTATTATTTTTCACTCGCTATAATCTTCACTGAGAGACAGATTATACTTAGGCAGTAAATCAGCTACCCCACGCTATCCTGTTTCGCGGGTAAACGGGGCTTATGGAGATTGCCCATATAGTGGTATAAGAAGGGGAGTCGTTGACGACCCCCCAATTTGTAAAAAAACACGGGGACGTTAAGGTATCTTAGCAATAATTTTACGGTACTTGGCCTCAGTGAAAGCTTTCAAAGTCTCGGTACGTATGCTACCCTGGCTTCCTGCACCCAAAGCCAGTGTCGCCGCCGCCTCTAACCAATGGTCGGCATCAAAAAGGAAAACACCCAGCTCATAACACCTAGGACTCATTCCTCTCCTAGTTATCTCATAGCGCCTTTCTTCAAGCTGGAGGGAGTAGTTGAGTAGTTCGTCCAATTTTTTACCAGGGGGGATATTTCTGTATCTCCCAAGCAACAGCTGTTAACTCATCGGTTACCTTTGCTAATTCTTCTAAGTAAGATTCACCCATTTATATCTTCTTTCTAATATGTATTTATCCTTCAATCCAATAAACCTTAAGCAATGCGTAGAATTTTGTAGAATGCTCTGGGCACAGAAGCCCGTCAATATCAGCCCCCAGGAGACTCCCTCGCGTGAGCAGGGAACCAGAAGCTACGGCGATAACCTTCCACTCGGCAGGTGGAGAGGCATAACGGTCAACGAGGGTCAGCTTGTCACATCCTATCCAAGCACAAGCTCTATACGCCCCCTCGATCTTATCCATTGGGACTTTCTCTCACGGCATTTCTACTTCCTGTGGCAGCAAGTCGTTAAGTAATAAACGAGTAGGCAGAGCTGAAATGTAACAGAGGAAGGACAACCCTTAGGAAGATTCTGCCTCGCCTCGCCTTGTTCAGCTCTGCCCCTCTTGACATAATGTCAACCACAGTGTGCATAGCAGGCACAAATCGTTACCTCGTCTTTCCCTGCGACCTAGGTGCCACTATAAAAATATTCTTTTTATCCCATCAACCCGCAGTCCCTTAACAACTCTTACAAACCGGGGCTTGACGTCCAAGCTTTTGGTCTGATAGGCTATGTCCTGAAAGGAGGCAGACGGTTGTCCTTACAAGTAATTGTCAGAAGCAAGCAGTTGGTCTTGCAAATGAATACCAGTTTTTTTGGCATCTTCCCAAGCAAGACGTCGAGGGTTAGAATCCCTTCACCCGCTCTATAGATAGATTGTTCTACCTCCGCCTTCTTTATATAAATAAGCACGCAATAAACAATTCGCCGGCTATTAATATTTGCCAGTTGCTTGCTCAAAGATTTACATTAATCTGTTCCAAAGAACCCTCAATACACAGCAAAATAGACCTGGCAAGGACGATGGCAACCTTGGCCGGGACTGCCATTTCTCCCCCTTTGCCTTCGAAGTCCTAGAAATCGAAGGTTATATATACCACTTAAAAAAGCCTTTGTGAAGATATTACTGAATAAGATGTTCTCTCGTCTCTATTAAAATGGCTAAGGTGACCACTTAATGGATAGCAGACTTCACAATTCATTTTGACCTTATTGTAATATAGATAGTATACTCAACGGTGAACATTAAATTATGGGATTGGGAATCGGGTAATGCGTTTTGATGTTATCAGTCAGGCTGACCATCTTGGGTCGGTAAGCATCTACAATGTACGACGGGCTATTGAGCTTGACTCAGGTTCGGCCGTGACCAATCTGGCCAAAGATGAGGCTGGAGTACAGCGTGTCAGCCGCGAGGCGATAGCCGAAGTAGAACAGAAAATGGCTATCGTCCTGTCGATAAAAAACGAAGACCTCAAGGTTTTCGAAGGCGTCTTGAGCGGTATCCCCCATGACTGCTTGATGATAGTCATTTCCAATAGTAGCGGTGAAGGGGTTGATATTTTCAAGAGTGAAAGGGCTATCGTCAGCCGCTTCTGCAATATTACCAAGCGTCAGGCTCTTATTGTCCATCAGAAAGACGCTGCCCTGGCTCAAGCCTTCCTGTCAGCCGATTACTCCGATATCATCGGCGATGATAACCTCATCCGCGACGGCAAGAGTGAAGGGATGATGATTGGTATTGTTCTGGCGGAGCTGATGGATAAGGACTATATTGGTTTCATCGATACCGATAACTACATCCCCGGCGCCGTGCTGGAATATGTTAGGCACTATGCCACCGGATTCAGCCTGGTCAAATCGCCGTATGCCATGGTTCGGATACTGTGGCACTATAAGCCGAAGTTTACAGGGGATTTTTATTTCAAGAAGTGGGGTCGCGTATCAGGGATAAGTAACCGGTTTCTAAATGCGCTCCTGTCTACCAAGGGCAAGTTCGAGACCGAGATTATAAAGACGGCTAACGCCGGCGAGCATGCCATGAGCCTGGAGCTGGCGCTGAGGCTTACCTATGGCTCGGGCTATGCCGTGGAAACCCAGGAGCTTATCTCAATACTGGAGCAGTTTGGCGGGATAATGCCGGTTAGCGACGAACGGGTTGCTGAAAAAGGTGTGGAAATCGTCCAAACTGAGACAATAAACCCCCACCTCCACGCCGAAAAGGGTGACGAGCATATCCTTCAGGAGATGCTTATGCCCAGCCTTTCGGTAATCTACCACAGTCCGCTATGCGAGGACTCGACGAGAGAGAGCATAAAGAAAAAACTAGTGGAGACGGGGTGCCTGGAGGAGGACGAGCCGGTACCACAGGTGCGGCTTATTTCGCCCCCTCAGAACGTCAATCTACCCATCTTTGCCGAGACTATAGAAGGTGAGCTAGCCCGCTATTCGGTGCCGGAGAAAGCCGTGTTCACCATAGCCGGTGCCAGGAAGAAGAAGGCGGAGGTGGCAAAAAAGGTGGTGATTACCGACCTGGACGGTACACTGCTTCACCCGTTGACCTATTCCTACACGGCGGCACTGGATGCCGTGAGAGGGCTTCAGGCGCAAGAAATCCCTATCGTCTTCTGCTCGGCGAAAACGAAGCAGGAACAACAGGTATATCGCGAAGAGCTTGGTATCGAGGCACCGTTTATAGTGGAAAATGGTGGTGCTATCTATATCCAAAAGGACTATTTCCGTCTGCCGTTCTCTTACGATAAAGCCTCAGAAGATTTTCTGGTTATCGAGTTTGGCATACCCTACAGCGAGTTGCGGCATCGGTTGAGCCTGGCCCTGGATGCCGCCTGCCGTCAGGTTGAGGATAATCCAAAGCTGGGTAGCATATCCATTAATAGCTTTGGCGATATGACCGCTGAGGACATTGCCAAAGAAACCGGCCTCAGTCTGAGGCTGGCGTCGTTCGCCAAACAGCGGGAGTATAGCGAAACGCTAAAGATTGTTGGCGGGCAGAGGGCGGTGGAGGCGGTATGCCAGGAAATCGGAAAGGTGGGGTTGCTCTGCATCCACGGCGGAAAGTTCTACGAGGTAACGGGCGGCAATGACAAGGGCAAGGCGGTCAAGGTTCTCCTCGAGATATTTAAGCTTAACTATGGTGATATCACCTCCTATGGCATCGGCGATGGCGCTGACGACCTGTCGCTACTGGCTAATGTTGACCACCCGATGCTCGTCCAGGGTGCGGACAAACGCTGGCAGAGGTTGAATGTCAGGAACCTGCAGCGGGTGAAAGGGGTAAGCACGGAGGGGTGGAGCAAGGCTATAGAGATAGTGCTCGGTGATAACTGATATACATCTGGAGCCCACACGTTATAGATATCAGGTTATGCTGTCAGGTATAAGATAACGTCACCGACATTGGTTCCGGTATCGCCGGTGATTATCAACGAATTGCCGATTTTGTCCAGTAAGGTATTGCTATCGAATCTTTCAATGCAGGCTTTCACATCTATCCCCCTGGCTTGGGCGGTGCCAGGCGAGTCCTGGTCGACTATGGCACCGGCGACATCGGGTAAGAAGTCCGAGCCATCGGTGCCGACGCTGGCGACTAGCCATTGGCCGGGGTATGGTGCCATAGCCAGCATCGATACCGTCGCATAGTGCTGGTTTCTGCCTCCCTTACCCGCCCGGGCGGGCAGTTTAACGGTTGTTTCACCGCCGATTAGAAGGGCATTATATCCGGCATATCTACGGTCGAGCACTTCTTCTGCTTTCAAGCGGGCAACCGTGGCGGCATCGCCCTTTTGACGGGCGGATATGATATAAGGCTTGAGCCCTATCTCCCTGGCTTTATCTGCCATCGCTTCTAGGGCTAGTGTGTTATCGCCGATTATATAGTTATGGCAGTTTTTCAATACCTTGGGGGTCTCGGCTACCTCGCCGCGACTACCCTTGGCCAGGAAGTCGGTTACACTCATCGGCGCCTTCGTTAGAAGACCGTACCGCTTCAGCACATTGCATGCATTGGAGAAAGTTGAACGGTCGGGGGAAGTGGGTCCGGAGGCTATAGTCGCCAGGTCGTTGCCGATGACGTCGGATAGTATCAGGGAAATAACCGTTGCCGGAGAATAGAAACTGCCCAGACGCCCGCCCTTGATTTGAGACAGGTGCTTTCTTACAGTATTAATCTCGCTTATTTCCGCCCCGGAGCCTAGTAATAGTTCTGTGATCTTTTGCTTATCCCTCAGGCTTACTCCGGCAACGGGGCAGGGCATAAGAGCGGAACCCCCACCCGAAATCAGACATATGACGACATCACCTTCACCTATCGAATATCGGCGTTTCAGGGCCAGCATTTCTTTAACACCGGCTACACCCCTCTGGTCCGGCAGGGGGTGACCGGCGGTTATGGCCTTGATTTTCTGTGTCTTAACCGATCCGCCTTTGTAGTTAACAACGCCGTCAACAATATTTTCGGCGCCGATTATAGCCTCCAGGGCTTTTGCCATAAGACCTGCCGCCTTGCCGCCCCCGATGACGAATATCCGCCCGGTAGCTATAGACAGGGTATCGCCTTTTACCTTGATGTTTCGCCTGACAGCATCGTAGCTAACTGCCGAGCTCATAATATTTGGCGGGAGAACACGGCTGATGCCGGCTTCAATAATTTGTAGAGCCTTTTCTCTTAACTGGCTCGTAGCTAGGTCACGGCGGTTTTTAATAATCATTGTTTTGCCTTAGTCCACCCCGAAAACCGGGCCGACCTTCAGCGAGAGGTATCGCAAGTGACGGGACATATCTCACTACTAAGATGGTCATATCGGTGAGTTGTTTTCCACTGGAGGGACATCCTCCGTTTTAATATAGTAACGGGCGATAAAGTATAAAACGATGCTGCAGGCCGATACCAGCCAGATATTGCCCGGGAACAGGGCTATGAATACTATCAGGCTTATCAGTATGTAGAACGGGATTATCAGGCGAGGTAACCTTTTCAAAATGCTCTGCTTCGGGTTTAAATTGGATAAACGGGTAATACCCAGGGAGATGCCAATGCAGATTACCCCTATTGCAGGATAGAAGTAAAAGATATAGCTTATCCTGTCGGTGATAAGGCTGGCTGGAATCCAGATCAGGTATGTGCCGGCGAACCAGCAGATAACAAAGATAGCGGTACTGCTTCGCTTTATTGCTTTATAGAGCATAAACAGCATAGACGGAATGATGAGTGCCCAGACAGAGGGGCTTATCATCAAATAGTACAGAACATACCACTCGCGTTTGATAGTATCGTAGGAAAGAAAGTGCATACTATCGAGGCGTATTAACCATTCCCAGGGGCGGGTAGGCGGTGTGCCGATGGGAGACTGGGCATATATGGCAAAAGTAGCATACCGTGAGTATTCGAGCATTACCTTGATTCGCTCAAATGGATTTACTAATTTATGCCAGACAGCAAGGTCAAGTAAAGGCATTAGCAGTAAAAACGATGCCGCTGAAACCGAGACGATGGTGAAAATCTGCCGTTTGTTATCGCGGTTGGTGAGAAGCCAGTGTAATAGTATGACCAGAAGGGCTAAAACACCGATCAACTTGGCTAGAATGGCTAATCCGATAAACAGTCCGGCTCTTATGTGCCAGCCTTTGAGGTAAGCCCAGAACGAAGCCAGCATAAATGTCAGGCAGTAAACATCGAGCATAGCAATGCCAGCCAGAATAAAGCTCATGTTTTCGATAGAGAATAGAAAGGTAGCCAGAAAAGAGGTATTTTTGGACATTTTTAGCTGCCGGCAGATAAGGTAGAATAGGACGATGGAAACTGCCCCGAAGATTACTGAGAAGAACCGCCAGCCCAGGGGGCCATCACCGAATAACGAGATACCGGATACTATTAGAAGCTGCCCCAGGGGCGGATGCTCGATAATATCGGTTCCGGTTCCCTGAATAATTGACCGAGCTGCGGGAACATAGTAGGACTCATCAAATATCGGGGCGTTGGGGAGCATAATAGCGCTGAAATGTATAATCAGCACGATAAGTACCAGGAGGCACAGGGGGGTATATTTCCACCTCGCTAGTTTGGGCAATAGTAAACGGAATTTCTCCATGTCTTATGGCTTCTTCCCGGGATTTATTTTTAGCAGTATAGCATACGACCCCGCTGTGGGATAACAACAGCTACGATTGGGGCTTGCCCTAAGTTGGAAGGAAACGGTTTTCAAACTAAAATTAAGCCATAATCATAGATAAGCAGTTCCGGGTACAATAAGTACCCTCTCTAGGAGGCTATTTCCGCGGCTCTCCTAAGAGCAGCCCTCGCCAGTAATCGCGTTGGATCTAATGTTGGTAGCGGTGAGCTCTGCGGGGTGATTAATAGAGGTATCTTGGTACAGCCGAGAACGACAGCAGCTGGTCACCAGGATTACTGGCCCGGTGGCAATTTAGCTGGGAAGTCTTCTTCTGAGTCTGGTATCGGACATTATTACATCCCGAACGAGACCTTTACCTTGATTACGAACCGGTGTCAGGCGGTTCTATTCTTGTTTAATTTATCAATATGGAATATTTGCATCAAGTATTATATAACAAAGGTAAGTAATAAAAGCATGTCACAATGAAAATATAGTGTATTGACAATTAAATATGGCAGGACTACACTCAATTCACGGCATATGGACTTTTTTAAATGGGTTGGGGGTTTGAAAATGAAGCGGCTGGTATTGTCGTTGCTGGTTGTCAGTTTTCTATTACTAGCAGCCTGTGGCGCGCCCAAGAGTACACAGACGATAACCGTTACTACCAGGATAACTCAGGGTCCTGCCCAGACGGTGATGGTTACGGTAACGAAGACCTTTACCTACACTGTTACGACCACCCTTACCATAACCGGGACATTGCCGGGCGCGACCGCAACTACGCCCACAGCGACAACCACCCCGGGCGAAGAGACCTATGATATTACCGGGACATGGAGCGGAAACTGGTGGCGGAGCGATGGAGGTGAAGAAGGTACCCTGATAGCCACCCTCGTCCAGAGCGGCGGCTCGTTGAGTGGTGATATGATCTTTACCAGCACTACATTTGAATATAGTCAGGACACGACTGTATCAGGAACTGTTGAGGGTAGTGAGGTAGTCTTCGGTATGGCTATATCAAGTAACGGAGAAACAGTAACCATTGATTATGAGGGCACAATTTCTGAAGATGGTAACCGGATGAGCGGGACTTATTATATTTCCACCGGTTGGACAGGCACCTGGGAAGTAACCAGGCAATAGCGAGCTGGTATATTATATAGATTTAATAGATTTAGCTAGATAGACAATGTCCCCAGGTCTGTCGTCTCCCCGTCTATTACGTAGATATAACCCATTAATACCTGCCAGTCCCCTTCCAGGTCTTGAATAGCCAGCGAGTATTTGTAGGGGGGGACGTTGCTGATGAAGAACTCACCGTTCTCATCGGTGACAGCGCTGTACGAATCGCCCGAGCATGGTGACTCGCCGGAATAGAAGAGTACCGTCTGCCAGCAAACCACCACCGTAGCCCCGGCCACCGGTTGTCCATCACTCTGAATCTTGCCCATTATGTCACCGGGCTCCAACGCCGGGGCTTGGGGCAGAGACGAGGGACCAGCGCCGGTAACCAAAATGGCATCAATATCGTTTGAGAGCAACTCCGACGAGTTCTTGGTATAGTGGAACCAGTTACTGCCATCGAAAACAGCCAGGCCAAAGTTGGTGCCCAGCCAGACACGGCCCTGACTGTCGCAGGCGATGGCGTTCACCCCGCTACCATAGAAGAATTCTCTGCTGCCGTAGGTACTCCAGTCGCTGCCGTTAAAAACGCTGATGCCATAGGCGGACGTGCCTGCCCAGATAAAACCCTGGTTATCCACGGCTAGTGCCTTGACGCCGGATAGTGCATCGACCTCAATCTGTGCTTCTTTATCGTACTTCTCACCGTAAAGAATCCAACTACTGCCATCAAAGACATCCACGCCGTATAAATGCGCCACCCATACCTTACCCTGATGGTCGATGACGATAGCCGTAGTGGAATTGTAGGTTAGACCGGAGGACTCATCGTAAGGAGTCCAGCTATCACCATCCAGAACAGCCACCCCGGAAGAGGTAGCCACCCAGGCCCGTCCCTGATGGTCAATAGCAACGTCGCTTATAAGATTGGCGTAATCGCCCAGCCCGAATGAGTCCGAGCTATAGCTGAGCCACTGCCCTTCATCAAGGACGCTGACGCCACCGTAGTATCCAATCCACACTCGGCCATCGGGGGCGATGGCAACAGCTTCCAGGGTATAGACCCCTTCCGGTCGCTGATAGTCTGTCCAGCTTTGCCCGTCGAAGACACTTAAACCACTGCTGGTAATTGCCCAGACCTGTCCTGGCTCATCGGTAGCAATGTCTATAATACGGCTAGGTCCACTGCCGAGTGCTGAAATGCCGCTTTCATCCACGATGTTAAAACCATTATAGGTGCCGATAAGGGCTATGTTGGACAGTTCGATGGCTGTCGTCGGTAGCGGTGTCGTCGTTGTTACCGTAGTGGTTGTGGTGGTCGGTGGCGTGGTAGTCGTCGTGGTAGTTGGCGGCGCCATGGTAGTTGTTGTCGTTGTCGTCGTGGTGGTCGTTGTTACCGTAGTGGTTAGCGTCTCAGTTGGCTGGGGTTCGGTTATTGTTGTGGTGAATGTCACCGTTGGTTCGGTTGTATCACAACCGCTAAAGAGTAAAATAAATACTATGAGGAAAGCCGAGAAGGGCAGTAACTTTCTCATATTTCACCCCCATCTCATCTACTCTGCCACTGGATTCTTATTACTGGGTTGTTGTATCCCTTTAAGATTGAGTTTAGTCCGACAATCTACTGTTGTCAATACACCGAGTAGTGGTAAAGCGTGGGCTTACATCCAGGAAGAATGGTATTGATGGGCTGGGTAAGAAGCCGTTTGAAGAAAACGGTTCTAGAAGTGAACGGTGTAGCTGGGTGGTGGGGGGTTGGGCTTATCCTTTTGCTTCTTGATTGGTAACGAGGCTCTTCGCCACCTGAAAAAGTATATAAGACCGGCGAGCAAGACGAGGTAAAACGCATATATGGCCGTTAGAAGCCAACGGTTAGCAGACAGCACAGTTTCAGTTTTAGAAGGGCTTTCAACCGGCTGGTCGATGCCGGTCGGTAAAGGTTCTTCTATCTCCGGTAGATCGGGGACGAT
>DAOUDM010000023.1:0-1718 GCA_034431095.1 Dehalococcoidales bacterium
GACCAGAAGGGACGATTGTAGGCCTCAGTGCCGGTGAATTTCTCAACATAGAAGCATCTTATGACATCCGGTTTAGCCATAAAGGCGCGGTGGTATTCAAAATCACCGCCTTGGGGGGCTTGAGCAAACTCCTTTAAGTCTGCCCAGGTATCAGCCGGGACATCCCCGCCGTCACCATATATCAGGCTCCACAGCTTGAAGTTGCCGCCACTGTCCTTGCCGGTGATAAAGAGGTTCCAGTCATTATCATATACGGTGGCAACACCGGATAGGTCACCGGTAGTTTTGTCCCAGGAGGCTTTGGTTTGCCACCCGCCGCTTGAATACTTTTTTATATAGAGGGTTTGCTGGTCGGCAAAGAAGAGAGCGATATCACCATTTGGCTTATAGGCGGCGGCGATGCCGTTAATGGCAGTAGTCGGGGAGTAATCAATAAGTTCCGGGCCGCCCCAGCTAACACCGTAGTCAGTGCTCTTTAGGCGCTGGATTTTTCGGTCACTCTTTATCCAGAAGATAGAAACTTCTGCCCCTAGTGCCGCTGCCGCCACGATAACAGCGTTATACTGGTTGGTGTATGTCCACTGGCTGAAATCGGAGCCTGGCCCCGGGTTAGCCACACGCTGGCGATAAAGCTTTCTTGAGTCAGACGGTGGCGTTATTCTGACCCTGATAAGTGAGCCGTCACCGGGCATGGTTACAGCGTGAAAGTAGTCATCTTCTTGCCCGCTATAGAGTCTTACCCAGTCCAGTCTGGTGACACCAGCAATCTTGTTCAGGGCTTCCAGCTTGACATAAGGGATATGAGAAGCCTGCTTCTGGGCAGATAGTAATGTTGATGATAAGGTTCTCATTCGTCTCTCTTTACCTCGGTCCTATGTCCTGGGTCCCGGGTCCTATGTCCTAGGTCCTATGTCCTAGGTCCTGTGACTTCGGACTTCGGACTTCTCCGCCCTGTTGGCCCGGGATATAAGCCTTTCCCCAGAATAGATGACCGGCGATATAGCCAAGGGCAAAGACCAGGAGAAGCTCAAATACTTGTCCCCATAGCCAGTGCCCCAGTAGGGCGCCGATGGCAACAAGTCCGATAATCCATAGGCCCTCAAACTTATGCCAGGTATCCCGCAGGATATAGGTCCAGGGTCGGCCACCGAGCCTTTGCCACCACCATTTATAACTAAGGATGGTCATATCAACCTCACCCTTTCCATTGCGGAATGCGGAATAGGCGCAATCCGCAATCCTCAATCCGCAATCCTCAATCCCCAATCCCCAATCCGCAATCCTCAATCCCCAATCCGCAATCCTTTTCGCCCCTTCAAGCTCCACTACGATTAGGGACCATAGTCGGTAGCTTTGGACACCATCGGGTAGTAGGGCTTATAGAGCTGGCTTATTCTGGCCCGGTTCCTCCGCCCCAACCGCTTGAGTTCCTGCCTGAAGTAGTTTAGTTTCTCCTTACCCCAGTTGAGGAACTCCCTGGGGGTCGTGGTGCCACCGACATTAGTCCGATTTACAGAATAGGCCCCCCAGGCGATGGCGGCATAGCCAGCGGCTCCAGTAGCCACCAAGTCCTCATATTTGGTGGGGATGGTGGATGTGGCAGCGAGGGTATGGAGCTTGCCATAGTAGATATAGGCGTCCCCGCCGTCAGGGACTTCACTACCAAGAATAGTCAGGATGTCCGCCCAGAGGGAGAAGCGCTGGTATCTCTTGGGGAA
>DAOUDM010000024.1:0-35233 GCA_034431095.1 Dehalococcoidales bacterium
GTCGAATTCCGCGAGATTATCGAAGGGGTCGGCAAGGATAAGACGGTCTTCTTCGCCTCGCACCAGCTGACCGAGGTCGCCCAGATATGCAATCAGGTAGCCATAATAGACCACGGGCATCTGCTCGTCTACGATAGCATCGCCGAACTGGAGAAGAAATACCAGTCGCTTGAACGCGCCTACCTGGAGCTAACGGGAGGGTACGTTGAGTGAATTAGGAAAGCTAGGGATAGTCACCAGATACGAGTTTCTGAAGCACCTCCGCAGAAAACGTCTTTACGTTATCCTGGGGCTTGCACTTATCGCCGAACTGGCAGTCCTCATTATTATGCCGTTGCTGATGGATGGCTACCCGGATAGCATGATGGTCATGGCTGCCCTGCTCACCGTTGGGGCGAGCCTGGCGGCGATTGGGGCCATCTTCTTTGCCGGAGATGCCATAGCCGGTGAGTTCGAGAGTAAAACCGGCTTCATACTTTTCACCAACCCGGTCCGACGAACCACACTGGTTATAGGAAAGTATCTGGCAAGCTGTATCGCGGTGACACTGCTCATTATTTTCAGCTACGTGATTATTTCTATTTCCCTGCTGGCGATATATGGAGATATCCCGATTGAGACGGTTAAATCATTTGGCTTGTGTCTCCTCTTTGCCGGCAGTGTTATCTCGGTAACCTTCTTTTTCAGCTCGGTGTCAAAAGGGGCTATGGGAGCTACCGTCATGACGCTTCTTTTCATCATGGTCATTTCAGGGATTATTGAGAGCGTCCTCTTGTTTGCCGGTAAGCCATACTGGTTTCTCCTGTCCACTGGCGGTGACAGCATCGCTGCCGTCTATGGCGGATATGAGCTTCTCCTGGGAGGAATTATGCCCCAGGGTGTTGAATTGCCCTTTGAAATGGAGACAATGGACATCGGACTCACGGCTATAGCAATGGCTGGCTACCTGGTGGTGGGCTTCCTTTTAAGCCTCTGGATAAGTAAAAGGAGGCAGCTAGCCTAGCCAGGCTATGTCTTCTTCAAAACGCTTGCCGCCGGTCCCTAAATATCATTCCCCGCAGATTATGCTTTTCATTCTTATAACCGATAGGTTATAATATAAAACCCTGCCTATATCTTCTGGTATTGTTACTTTTACCGTAGCCTCCCTGATAACGAGATAGTATATTATATAACAGGTATAGCCAGTTAGTAGGTTGAGAGATAACAAATGCATATCGTCTGTTGTGTTAAGCAGGTTCCGGACACTACCCAGGTAAAAATCGACCCGGAAACCAACACCCTTATACGGGCTGGAGTGGAGTCAATCTGCAACCCCTATGACCTGGTAGCTGTCGAGGCGGCGGTACAGCTCACCGAGAAATACGGCGGCAAGGTGTCTGTTATCTCGATGGGGCCGCCCCAGGCTGAATCAGCCCTGCGGGAATGTCTATCTCTGGGAGCCAGCAAAGCCGTTCTACTATCGGATAGAGCCTTCGCCGGCGCCGATACCCTGGCTACCAGCTATACCCTCTCCCAGGCTATAGCTAGAATCGGCACCGCCGAGCCCGTCGATCTCGTCATCTGCGGCAAACAGGCGATTGACGGCGATACCGCCCAGACCGGACCCGGCATCGCCACCTGGCTGGGATATACCCAGTTTACCTATATCTCGGAAATCGTCGGCATAGCCGATGGCACCATTACCGTTAAAAGGGAGGTCGAGGGTGGCTGCGAGATTATCGAGGGCAGGCTTCCGGCACTGCTGACCGTCGAGCTGGAGCTAAGCTCCATACGCTATGCTACCCTCCCCGAGTTGATAAGAGCCCTGAGGCAGGAAGTCAAGGTATGGGGAGCCAAGGAAATAGACGCCCTACCGGAGCGATTAGGACTAAAAGGCTCACCCACCTCGGTGCGGGAAATCTTCGCCCCGCCGGTACGGGGAGGAGGCACGGTCTTCGATGTCAAAGAGAAGAAAGAGCAAGCCACCGAGGACTTCCTTGAGGCTCTCTTCAAAAAAGAGCAAACGCTGATGGATGAAATATTGAGTACGGACAGCCATGCCCAGGAATAGCAAGGGCCGGGAAGTCGCCGAGGTTGTCCCGGGTAAGTGCATCGGGTGCCAGCTCTGCATTGGAGAGTGCCCCGTCGACGTCATCGTGATGGAGGACGGGGTAGCCAGAATCGATGCCGAGGGCTGTATCGGGTGTAACAAGTGTGTCGACGTCTGCCCGGTAGTGGGTGCCATCCTCTACGAAAAGCCAAGGAAGAAAAAGGCGGCTAAAGCCGCCGCCGTATCCTGCCCTATCGACGATTACAAGGGCGTCGCCGTATTCATTGAGGTCCAGGGCGGGCGGGGCACCGAGGTCTCCTGGGAGCTGATAGGCAAAGCCAGGGAGCTAGCCCAAAAGCTGGAGACCAAAGTGCTCGGCTTTCTGCCGGGAAGGAATATAGAGCCGGTAGCCCAGGAGGCCATCGCCTACGGCTGTGATGTCGTCTATAAGATTGACGACCCGCTCCTCGAGACATACCTGCCAAAGGTATACGGCAAAGCCCTGGTTCATTTATGTAAACAGGTCAAGCCGGAGATAATGCTCCTGGGGGCAACCCCCCTGGGCAGAGACCTGTCCAGCGTGGTCTCCACCCAGCTAGGAACCGGGCTGACAGCAGACTGCACCGGTCTGGATATAGACCCTGAAAACCGTCTGCTGCTGATGACCCGCCCCACCTTCGGCGGCAGTATTATGGCTACCATCCTCTGCCGCAACCACCGTCCCCAGATGAGCACCGTGAGGCCCCGGGTGATGAAAATGCCCAAGAAAGACCCCGACCGCCGGGGAGAGATTCACAGCCCCAGCTTCGAAGTTGCCGAAGAAGTATTGCCAAAGGTGCTGGATTTCATCCCCAGGAAAGCTGAAGCCGGTGACATCGATATCACCAGGGCGCCTGTCCTGGTGGTAGTTGGCAAGGGAGCCTGTGACGCCAAGAGCCTGCCCATGCTTGAGGAGCTTGCCCATCTCCTAGGAGGGACTATCGCCTGTTCCCGGGCGGTGGTAGAGACGGGTCTTCTGCCCTACTCCAAGCAGGTGGGGCAGACGGGGAAGACGGTAGCCCCAAAAATCTATATCGGCGTGGGTGTTTCGGGGGCGGTGCAGCACCTAGTAGGCATACAGGGCTCTGACAAGATAATCGCCATCAACACCGACCGCCAGGCACCCCTGGCACAGATAGCCGACTATGCCCTCATCGGCGACTACCAGGAGATAGTACCGCAGCTAATCAAGGGTATCAAAGCCAGAGCCGGGAAGGAGGGTAACAGAGGATGAAAGAGTCCTTCGATGTCGCCATCATCGGTGCCGGTCCGGCCGGTATTTCGGCGGCTTGTATCCTGGCCGATTCCAATGTAAAGACCATCGTCCTCGAGCGCGGCGAATACCCGGGAGCCAAGAATATGTCCGGTGGCGTCCTCTATGGCCACAACCTGGCTCAGATACTCCCCGACTACACCGAGCGCAATTGCCCCATCGAGAGGAACATTGTCGAATCCAGAATATGGTATCTGTCGAACGAGGGCGGCTACAGCATCGGTTACCGTGACAGTATCTTTGCCACCGATAGAAAATATAACGCCTTTACCGTGGGTCGAGCCAGATTCGACCGCTGGTATGCAGAGCAAGCCCGCAAGAAGGGCGCCCTTATTGTGCCCTCGACCACGGTGGTTGACCTCCTCCGGAACGATAAAGGCGGCGTCATCGGCGTCGCCACCAGCCGGGAAGACGGAGAGGTTCGTGCCAAGGTCACCCTGCTGGCAAACGGCATCAACTCCCCGCTGGCGGCCAGCACCGGTTTCCGCGCCGAGCCCAAGCCGGAAGAGGTAGCCCTGGCGGTCAAGGAGACGATTGAGCTACCCGGCGAACTGATTGAACAGCGCTTCGGCGTCTCCAGTGGGGACGGCGTTACCATCGAAATACTGGGTGAGATTACCGGGGGTATGGATGGGGTGGCTATAATCTATACCAACCGCGATACCCTGTCCTTAGTCATCGGTGCCAACTTGGCCGATTTAGCCGCCAGCAAGCTCAAGCCCTACGAACTGATGGAGTCCTTCAAACAGCACCCCATGGTCGCCCCGCTCATCGCCGAGGGGCAGTCAAGGGAGTATATCGCCCACTGGCTCCCCGAGGGCGGCTATGATGCTATGCCCGGCCTGTACGGCGACGGCTATCTCATCGCCGGCGACTCGGCGATGCTGTTCAACGCCCTCCACCGCGAGGGGAGCAACCTGGCTATGGCTTCGGGCAAGATGGCCGCCGAAACCATTATTGAAGCCCTCAACCGGGGCGATTGCTCCCAGAAGGGTCTGTCCGGCTACGGCGAGAGGCTGGCGGAGTCCTTCGTCATCAAGGATATGAAGAAATACCGCAGATTCGGTAAATTCCGCTACCGGCACAAGGAAATATACAGCCAGCTACCCCGCCTGGCTTCATTCGCCGCCCGGGAGATGCTTACAGTCAACGGCATCAGCAAAAAGCAGAAACAGAAGCTAATAATGCAGGAGATTCGCAAAGAGACATCCCTCTGGAGACTGCTCCGCCTGCTATGGCGGGGGTGGAGGTCGGTAAAATGAAGATAGAGGATAAGCTGTTTTTAGACCGTTTCAAGGTGGATGAGGAAAGCCATCTAAAAATAATAGACAGCCAGAAATGCATGCGAGACTGCCCGGAGCAGCCCTGCCTTTACCTATGCCCGGCAAACGTCTACCGGCTGGAGCAGGACCACATCAGCGTCAACTACGAAGGATGCCTGGAATGCGGCTCCTGCCGTATCGCCTGCCCCCACCTGAACATAGAGTGGCGCTTCCCCAGGGGAGGCTACGGCATCAGCCACAAGTTCGGCTAGATAGTAACGGGCACAAGCCGCTAGAAGTAGTAGCGTCCCCGCTTTTTGATAAGATAGCCGACCGCCAGCCCGAACAGCAGACCACCGAGGTGCGCCTGCCAGGCGACATAGGGCAAAAAGGATAGAATTATAAAACCACCGATGACAGCTACCCATATCGGTATCGGCGCCGGTATCGGGAAGATAAAGACCCTCAGGTTGGGTCTCAATATGGAGAGCGCTCCGCCCAGGGCAAATACAGCCCCCGAGGCACCGATAGCCAGAGCCAGAGAGTCCGGGTCTATCAACGTCCCCAACGCTACGAAGAAAATGCCCCCCAGTATACCTCCGCCGAAATATATTAACAGGAATTGCTTGTCGCCAACCAATCGATTAAGGAAGTTTCCGAAGAAATAGAGGGTCAGCATATTGGCAAAGAGGTGGAAAAAGCCGTCATGGAGAAACATACTGGTAACCAGGCCCCAGGGATATTGAAAGAAGACCTCAGCCGGTGACCATAAGCCCAAATTGATAATCAAGTCCTGTGATATGGTGGTGGCGATATATAGTAAAAGGTTGATGCCTATTATTGCCAGTATCGGGTTCAACATCACCCTCAATGATAGCAGCTAGGCTCTGCTTATAGCAAGTATGGCTTTAGAGTTCGTTTGAAATCCATCCCCTCAAAGAGTTCAAAGAATCTTGGATCTTCGACCTGCCCCCTTCCTTTTCCAAAGGAAGGGGGAATAACTTTTAAGAGGGGCTAACGTCCCTCTCTAAATGTCTCTCTCTTTTTATCGTTCCTATAATTGGTGGGTTAATAGAGCAAAGCCCTCCCTAAATTTCTCCCCCTCATACTTCTAACGCATACCACAGCTAGGGGAGTTTAGAAGAGGGGGCTTTGCCCCCTCTTCTAAAAATCTTTCCCCCTCTCCTTGCAAGGAGAGGGGGACTAAGGGGGTGAGGTTGCTCTGTTAATAAAAGAGCATCGGTGATTTTAGCCCCAGACCACCCCTCCACAGATTTTCCAACTTTAATTTCCCACCCTTCCCACCCTCGGTAAGGGGCGTATAAAGAGGATAGGGTTGCTCAGATAAAAGATTCCGCTCACGCATAGTTGCGTGCTTTTAGTCTTGTTGTTACAATTAAGGTTAATTCAGAAGGGATTTATTATGACAACCGATTACAACCCACAGCAAATAGAAAAGAAGTGGCAGCAGAGGTGGGCTAAAGACAGGCTCTACGAAGTCTCCGAGGATAGCAACAAACCCAAGTGGTACGCCCTGACCATGTTTCCCTATACCTCGGGCGACCTGCACATCGGGCACTGGTATGCCATGGCACCGTCCGATGTCCATGCCCGCTTCAAGCGGATGCAGGGCTATAACGTGTTACACCCGATGGGCTTCGATGCCTTCGGCCTGCCGGCCGAAAACGCCGCCATCAAGCGAGGCATCCACCCCTACAAGTGGACGATGCAGAACATCGAAAATATGCGCCGCCAGCTCAAGAGTATCGGCGCCATCTATGACTGGAGCCGCGAGGTTATCACCTGCCAGCCGGAATACTACAAATGGACGCAGTGGTTCTTCCTCAAGCTTTACGAACATGGTCTGGCTTATCGGGGCAAGGCGCCGGTCAACTGGTGCCCCAGGTGCCAGACGGTTCTGGCTAACGAGCAGGTGATTAACAACGGCTTCTGCGAGCGTTGTGAGGAGGCAGTCACCCGGCGAGATCTGGAGCAGTGGTTTTTTCGCATTACCAAATATGCCGATGAGCTGATGGAATATAACGATATAGATTGGCCGGAGCGGATAAAGATAATGCAGCGTAACTGGGTGGGCAAGAGCGCCGGCTGTGATATTTCCTTCGCCCTGGACCACCCCGGCGCTGATGAAGAGGAGATAAGGGTATTCACCACCCGCCCCGATACCGCCTTCGGCGTTGCCTTTATGGTGCTGGCTCCGGAGCACCCGCTGGTCGCCAGGCTGACATCAGCTGAGAAAAAAGCCAAGGTAGAAGAGTATATCACCAGGTCACGGCGGCTAACCGAGATAGAAAGGCTGTCCACCGAGAAGGAAAAGGACGGCGTCTTCATCGGCGCCTGCGTCACCAATCGCCTAAACGGAGAGAAAGTGCCCATCTGGATTGCCGATTACGTCCTGCTTAGCTACGGGACGGGAGCAGTGATGGGTGTTCCCGCCCACGACGAGCGCGACTTCGCCTTCGCTAAAAAATACAACCTGCCCATCCGGGTGGTTATAGCGCCGCTGGACTGGCAGGGCGAAGAGCTAAAAGAAGCCTATATAGACGAAGGCAAAATGGTCAACTCGGGGCAGTTCGACGGGCTTGCCAGCGAAGAGGGAATAGAAGCCGTTTCCGACTACCTGGAGAAAAGGGGCTGGGGCGGGCGCTCGGTAAGCTATAAGCTCCACGACTGGCTAATCTCCCGTCAGCGCTACTGGGGGGCGCCAATACCTATGGTCTACTGCGATAAGTGTGGCGTTGTACCGGTGCCGGAGAAAGACCTGCCGGTGCTACTACCAGAGGACGCTGAGTTCAAACCCACCGGCGAATCGCCACTTAAATACAACGAGCGGTTCGTCAACACCACCTGCCCCAAGTGCGGCGGCAAGGCTAAACGGGAAACGGATACTATGGACACCTTCATGTGTTCATCATGGTATTTCCTGCGCTACACCAGCCCCGGCTGTGATACCGCCGCCTTCGATGACATACGGATGAAACACTGGATGCCGGTCGACCTCTACACCGGCGGCGCCGAGCACGCCGTGATGCACCTGCTCTACGCCCGCTTCTTTGCCAAGGCGCTACGAGATATGGGGTTGATTGGCTTCGGTGAGCCGTTCAGCCGCCTGTTCAACCAGGGGATTATCATTTCCCAGAAGCAAAAGATGAGCAAGTCCCGCGGCAACGTGGTCAACCCGGATGCCTATGTCTCCGAGCTGGGGGCGGATGCTGTGCGCGCCTATTTGATGTTCGTCGCTCCCTGGGAGCAGGGCGGCGAGTGGAACGACAGTGGCATCAGCGGCATCAGCCGCTGGCTCAACCGGCTGTGGAAGCTGGTGCTGGAGGGATACCAGACAAAGGGTGAGGCAGGCAGTCAAAAAAAGCATAAGGGTTTACAGCGTGTCACCCACCAGACCATCAAAAAGGTGACCGAAGACCTGGAGAGGATACGTTTTAATACCATGATAGCCGCCCTGATGGAGTTCACCAACTACCTATCAAGGGTGAGGGAAGACGGCTCCGTACCCGAAAATGACTGGCGACAAGCCATCGACACACTGCTCCTTTTACTGGCGCCGACGGCTCCCCATATAACCGAGGAGCTGTGGCAAAGGCTCGGCTACGAATACAGCATCCATAACCAGCTCTGGCCCGGGTGGGATGAGGAGCTGGCTAAAGACGAGGAGATTACCCTGGTCGTTCAGGTCAACGGCAAACTGCGGGACAGGATTGCCGTGCCGGCATCCATCACCGAGGATGAAGCCCGGGCGCTGGCACTGGACAGGCAGAGAGTTAAGTCTTATATTGAAGGTAAAAAGATTGCCCAGATAATCTATGTCCCCAGGAGGCTGATAAACCTGGTGGTAAAGTGAACATCTGAGAAATCAAATAGAGGCAGTGGTCATTATGACATGGACTGATAATGCAAAGGGGAAATTTGAACAAGCCATGAAGCAATTCAAGGGGAAGCGTTATCGTTGTGCTTTATGCGGTATGGAAGGTGAATATGATAAAGACCTTACCTCTTGTATTACAAATACAGGCAAGTTTGGAATACTCCAAGGCGATACTTATACAGCATCAGTTGAGACTTCATTTATGTGCAAAGATTCAGGTGCATGTTGGCAACGGCAGGGAAACAAACGCACAAAGCCTTAAAACATTAAGGGGAGTTTGAGGGGCGAACCCCCTCTTTTTAATAAAAATTCCCCATCCCCTTAATAAGGGGAAGGGGATAAAGGGGATGGGGTCAAATCAATATGAAGATATCTTTTATCGGCGGCGGCAATATGGGGCAGGCGATGCTGTCAGCCATTATAAGCAAGGGCTTGGCCACTCCTGATAATATCTCTGTCAGCGATAAAAACAGCGCCCGCTTGGAGCAACTAAAACAGGACTTTGGCGTTTATATCAGTGGCAATAACCTTGATGCTTTTGCCAGAGGTGACATTATTATACTAGCCGTCAAGCCGCAGGACCTGGATGAGGTAATGACCGAGGTCAGCGGTCGGCTTGAGTCCGGGCAACTGGTGCTATCTATTATTGCCGGTAAAAGTATTGCCACTCTGCGGCAGGGCTTAAAGCATAACGCCATCGTCCGGGCGATGCCCAACACTCCAGCCCAGATCGGACAGGGAATGACCGTCTGGACGGCTACCGATGAAGTAACCGAAGAGCAGAGAGCAGCAGCCAGCTCTATACTCGGGGCTATGGGCAAAGAGGTCTATGTCGCCGATGAGGGTTATATAGATATGGCGACAGCGGTAAGCGGTAGCGGTCCGGCTTATCTCTTTCTCTTCATGGAGTCCCTGATAAACGCCGCAGTTGGACTTGGGTTACCGCCGGAGACAGCCCGAGAGCTGGTTCTACAAACGGTCACCGGTTCGGCAGCATATGCCCACCAGTCGGACAAGGGCCTGGCTCAACTCAGGGAGATGGTTACTTCACCCGGCGGTACCGCCGCCGAAGCTATAAAAGCGCTGGAAGCGGGCATGTTCCCGGAACTGGTTAAAAAAGCGGTAGCCGCCGCTTACGAACGGGCAAAACAGCTAGGGGGTTAAGAAATGAACTGGCTAGATATACTGCTTTTGGTATTGCTGGTAATCCCAACCTTTATCGGCTTAAGAAAAGGGCTGATTAAGGCGGTGTTGTCCCTGGTGGGCTTGATAATCGGCGTTGTCCTGGCCGGCCATTTCTACAAGCCGGTTTCCAATATCTTCGGCTTTATCTCCAACGAAAACGTGGCTTATATCCTGGCTTTTATTTTGATACTGGCACTGGTGATGGTAGCCGCCTTTTTCCTGGCTCGGCTGCTGAAGTCAATCATTTCAGTAACGATGTTAGGCTGGGTTGATAATGTCGGCGGTGCCGTCCTCGGCTTCTTATTCGGCTTTATATTCCTGAGTGCCATTCTGGCGACATGGGTGAAGTTCTTCGGCAGTGAACTGCCGACCGAGTCTTTCCTGGGCAAGGTTATGCTCGACTATTTTCCCCTGATACTCGGTTTGCTGCCCGGTGAGTTTGGGGAAACTATCCGCAGTTTCTTCCAGCCATAGCTTACAGCATTTATTATCTTAGTTATATGGTAACGATTATTCGCTTATTAAGGTATTAGGTAATCTTGGGTGTTTCGCCGGGGTGCAACACCCGCCACTTTTCCAGGAGCTCCTCCCGGGTTTGCTGATGCTCCGGGTCAGGGATACAAGAATCTACCGGGCAAATGTCAACACATTGCTGGATTTCATGACTGCCGACGCACTCAGTGCATTTATCCGGGTCAATGACATAGATAGTCTCCCCCTCAGAGATTGCCTCGTTAGGGCACTCTGGTTCACAAGCACCACAACTAATACACTCTTCTGTAATTTTGTACGGCATAAAATCTATTTCCTCCTGACCTTGTTCCTCTTGGAATGGAATTACTCTGGGTAAAAATCCCCATGTTTTATAGCCCTACATTTTACTATGCACCTTCCTTTTTTCTCAAGGCTTCTGCCACGTGTTTGGGTACAAGGTCGTCGATGTTACCGCCCAGTCTGGCTACCTCCTTGAGAATGCTAGAGCTTAAGAACTGGTATTCCGGGCTAGCCATCAGGCAGACCAGCTCAAGCTCCGGATTGAGCTTCTTGTTCATCATCGCCATATCAAACTCTCGTTCAAAGTCAGCGCTTACCCTCAAGCCCCGCACCATAGCCTGTGCCTTTACCCTGTCGGCGAAATCAATGACGAGGCCAGTAAAAGGCATTACCTCGACATTGGGTAGACCGTCTACCGCCTTGTACGCCAGCTCCACCCTCTCCTCAAGGGTAAACATGAGCTGTTTGCCCGGGTTATCGTAGACACCTATGACCAGCCTGTCAAAGATCTTGGCCGCTCTGGTGGCAACGTCGATATGTCCGTTGGTTATCGGGTCAAAGCTACCGGGGTAGATGGCAATCGTCAAATCCCGGCCTCCTTGCGGTATAGTGCGATAACGCTATCACCATGGCGGCGTTCCTTTATGAGATTCAGCGAGGCATAGGTCGGCTCCAACTGCCGATGTGGCGAATGGGTTACCACAACCATCGTTCTTTCACTGACCAATTTTGAATTCGCCAGCCGCTCTATAATCCTTCCTATAGACGGATTAGCATAAGGTGGGTCCACTAGTATTATAGTATACTCATTATCTAAAAAGGAGATAGCCCTAGCAACGCTACAGCAATAGACGTGTGCCCGGTCTCCCAGCTTTGTCTTTTCCAGATTCTGCTTTATTATAGCACAACATCCCGGTTTGTGCTCAACAAAGTCAACCCAGCCGGCGCCACGGCTGAGGGCTTCAATGCCGAGGGCGCCACTGCCGGAAAAAAGGTCAAGCACCCTTGTCCAGTCGCTTGCGCTCGTCTCCAGAATAGAGAAGATTGCCCCCCGCACCAGCCCGGTCGCCGGGCGGGTGCCCGTCCCTTTCGGCGATTTAAGCACGCATCCTTTGGCTCTGCCGGCAATAATTCGCATAATAATATGGCAACTACCCGGGGCTTTCCTCCATTCAAGCCAGCCAATGTATATTCTGTCGAATCATACGGCAAATGTAAAGGCTGGTTATAAACCCCGCCGCTCAATCCAATAACGCACCCTGGCTGACGCCCCACCGACTATCGGTCTGCCGTGCCCGCAACACAGGGTATCAAAGTCCAATTTTGCTAGCCGCTTTATCGAGCCTATAGCCTGTGGTAAGTCACTGCTGATAGACTTTGAAGGCGGTATGATATCCCGGTGACGGTTATTCAGCATATCGCCCACTATAAGCAGTTTCCTTTCAGGCGAAAAAAGGCTGATACTGCCTGGGGTGTGGCCCGGTGTATGGATAACCTCAAGACCGCCCAGTGGGGGTAGAACCTCACCCCCGACCAACTGGAGGTCGACATCACCCGGTCTAGCGTAGACGAGGGGACGGAAAAGGGACACCAGCGGAACCTTCATCAGCCTTCGCAGGTATCCGGGATAGGGCAGTCCGCTCTCATCTTCACTCAGGTCATCCCGGTGGACGGCAACCCTGGCTTCCGGTGTCATCTTTCTCAACACAGGCAGTCCGCCGACATGGTCCAGGTGGTTATGAGTGATAATTATAAGCCCGACTTCCCCGACAGACCTCCCCAGATGACTGATATAATCGGCTATCCGCGACGCACTGCCACGAAAGCCGGTATCAATAAGGGTCAGTTTTTCTTCAACAATCAGTATTATATTGACGCATCTCAGCGTTATCTGGTACACCCCGGGGATAACCTGCATGGCTAACAATATACCCGACCCAAGAGCCAGGGTCAATCTGCCATAGTAAAAATACTCGGTTTCGTTCTCTTTTAGTTGAGCACCACCTCACCTCTTTAGCCGTCTTCCTTAAAGGGTGGCGGGCGGGTATAGATAATAAAAAGAGAGAATAACATTCATAACAACCTCACCCCCTTAATCCCCCTCTCCTATATAGGAGAGGGGGAGATATAGAAAAGAGGGGCAAAGCCCCTCTTAAACTCCCCTGTATTACAGGTGCTTTTAAGAAAGGGAAGGGGATAAAGGGGATAGGATTACTAAGATTAAAACATTAATAAATGCACCCCGATGTTGACAGGTTTGCCGTAAATAAGTTATAAAAGTCTATGTCTCCGGGCTCCAAAAAAGCATTACGGCAGTTTCTCTAGCCAAGACCGGTAAAAAATCCCTACCTATTTATTAATAAGTAGATAGCAAACAACCCGTTTTAATATCGACCAGGCAAGAAAAGCCGATAGTAACTACCACTAGCAAGGGAGAACGTTATGCTCAAGAAGGTCAAGCTGAATAAAGCCATCGGACTGGCTATAGGCCATGACATGACCAAGGTCGTCCCGGGCAAGTTTAAGGGGCCGGCATTTCGTCGGGGTCATATAATCAGGGAAGAGGACCTACCGGAGCTACGGCTTATGGGCAAGGAGCACATCTATATCCATAGAAGAGGAAGAGGGATTGGTGCACGAAGAGGAAGCCGCCCTGCGGATAGCCAGAGCCGTATCCAGCCTTAATATGAAGCTGACCAGCCACAAAGAGGGCAAGGTGAACATTGTCTCCACCACTCATGGACTGTTAAAGGTAAATAAGATACTGCTCAAGGAGATTAACGCTATCAAAGATATAGTCTTAGCCACGCTACACGATAACACTATATGCCAGCCGGAAACCATAGTCGCCGCGACTAAAATTGTGCCTCTACAGATACCGGAAGCCAATCTGGAAATAATAGAGGAACTCTGCCGGAAACAGGGCAAGGTGCTTCAGCTTATCCCATTCAAAATGAAAAAGGTAGGCATTGTTATCACCGGCAACGAGGTTTTTAACGGTCTGGTCGAGGACAAGTTCGGTGAGACCATCCGGAAAAAGGTCGAGGCGCTGGGCTCGGTGGTAAATCATCAGACTGTAGTCCCCGATGACGAGGAGCTGATTGGACAGGCAATTAACGATATGGTAGCCCGTGGCTCCGAGGTGATATTTGTCGCCGGTGGACTCTCCGTAGACCCGGACGATGTTACTGTAGAAGGGGTGGAAAAAAGCGGGGCTGAGATAATCTCCTACGGGGCTCCAGTTATGCCCGGTGTAATGTTCCTGTACGCCGAGCTGAAGAATATTCCCATACTGGGGGCTCCGGGGGCGGTCATCTTCAACCAGACCACGATCATCGACCTTATCCTGCCCCGGGTTTTAGCCGACGAGAAGATTTCCAGAGAAGACATTATCGAAATGGGACATGGCGGACTGTGCCTTAATTGTGACGGGTGTAACTTCCCTATCTGCCCCTTCGGCAAATAGTTTGTCACTTTTATATCAACCCCAGGAGCCTGTGTCTGACCCGCCGAAATCCGACCAGGGTGGCCTCAATCTCTTCTTCCGTTTTATCAAAATCACGCAGCAACTGCTTCAGCACCCTCGGTTCTGGCAGTTTGTCTGCCTTGGACAGCTCTGTAACACGGGGAAGCAGCTCCCGGAGTTGCTGGCTAACAGTGATATATTTGGCGGTCAGCTCCCGGTATTCGTTCAAAAGGTCTTCCGTTATCTTCATACTATCCATCTGTCTCCTGCCTGACCGGCTTTACTTACTCCCGAGATACCCCAGCGCCAGCTTAACTTTATCTTCTAGGCTCAGTTCCCGCTCTCGCGGCAGGCTGGCTACTGCCCGGGTGGCTTCGGACAGCGAGTAGCCCAGCGAGGTCAGAGCGGCCAGGACATCGGCGCTTTCCTGTGCCATCTGAGCCGCCGGGGATATAGCCCAGCCGATGCCTATCTTATCTTTAAGTTCCAGCACCAACCGGTTAGCCATCTTCTTACCAATCCCGGGAACCCCGGTCAACAGGTCGGTATTACCGGTGGCGATAGCCGCAGCAAGCGACTCTATATCCATGGCTGATATCATAGCCAGCGCCAGCTTGGGCCCCAGCCCGGAGACATTTATAAGAGCCCGGAAAAGCTCAAGCTCCCCGGTCGAAGCAAAGCCATAGAGGGTGGCGTTATCTTCCCTGAGATGCAGGTGGGTATACAGCTTCACCTCCCTGCCGATAGCGCCCAGTGTGCTCAGGGTAGAGGTAGGCATATATACCCGGAAGCCTATACCACCGACATCAATCACCGCCCCGTCACCGCCCAGCGACTCCAGTTTTCCTTTTAGACTGGCTATCATACTGCTTACCTCATCACCCCTCGGCTAGCAGGCCCTTGAGCTGTACCGCGCGTAAATGGCAGATGGCGACCGCCAGGGCATCGGAGGCGTCAAGCGGCTGAGGGGCCTGGGATAGCCCGAGCTGGAGCCTGACCATCTCCTGAACCTGCTCCTTGGAGCTGGCGCCATAGTCGGTAACCACCCGCTTTACCTGCGCCGGGGTGTATTCGTAGGTCGGTATTCCCCTGTTAGCCGCCGCCAGTATGGCTACCGTCTGAGCCTTGCCTATCGCCAGCGCTGACCTGACGTTCCTGCCGACAAACGGCTGCTCTATAGCCACGTCATCGGGCTGGTAGCGTGATATAACCTCGGAAAGCTCATTATATAGATAGCTCAAGCGCTCCGCGAGTGGAGAGTGCTGATTACAGGTCACGGCACTACAGGTAACAAAGGTGATTTCATCCTCCTCGCTGTCTATAACCCCATAACCGACAACTACCGTGCCCGGGTCGATGCCTAAAATCCTCATCCGTCCAACTTACGCCCTGTATTTCGCCAGTACCTCGTCGGAGAAATCAACGTTGCTGGAGACACTACGGGTGTCATCCAGTTCCTCCAGCTTATCCAGTAGCTTTAATATCTGGACCGCCGTCCGCTCCTCAAGGCTGACTATAGTCTTGGACACCTTGGTCACTTCCGCCGAGTATATGGCGATACCATTCTGCTCCAGTGTTGCCCTTACTGTCTCCATTGACTCCGGTGTAGTATAGACCTCAATGTAACCCTCCCTGGTATCGACATCCTCGGCGCCGGCATCTATCGCCTGAAGAGCCAGCTCATCGGCATTTGTATTATCGGTTTCAACTATAATCAGCCCCTTGCTGTCAAAGAGCCAGGTGACACTGCCGCTCTCCCCCAGACTGCCGCCGCTACGGGAAAAGAGGTTCCTCACCTCCTGAACGGTGCGGTTGCGGTTATCGGTCAGCGCCTCCACCATGATAGCCGCCCCTCCGGGGCCATAGCCCTCGAGAACCAGCTCCACCAGACTGGCGCCTTCCAGAGTGCCCTCGCCCCGTTTTATCGAGCGCTCGATATTATCCGAGGGCATATTGCTGTCTTTGGCTTTCTGTATCGCCAGACGCAGATGATAGTTCGTCTCCGGGTTGCTCCCCCCCTGGCGTACAACTAAGATAATCTCCCGGGTCAGCTTGGTGAACAGCTTGCCCCGCCGGGCATCAGCCGCCCCCTTCTGGTGCTTGATTGAAGACCACTTGGAATGTCCCGACATCCTGGCCCTCCTTATAATATTTACACCCTAATTCTATCACTTCTCCGTACCAAGGTGAAGGGGCATACCGAAAGGTTACAAGACCTAAACGGAACAAGAATCAGTTATTAGATAGAATTATCTTGTCTCGCCGACGGCACAGGCAACGGCGTATTCCCGGCAGTGGGAGAGGCTTATAGCCAGATTGGATAAGCCCATATCGTCAGCCTGGCTCTGCGCCCGGCCGTAGAGCTTGACCAGTGGCCTGCCCCCGGGGGCAGACAGAATCTCTATCTCTTTCAAGCCGATGCTCCTGGAGTTCAACGCCTTTATCACCGCTTCCTTGCCCGAAAAACGAGCCGCCAGAGAGGAGATATTCCTGCCATACCGCTCAAGCTCCGGTTCGGTGTACACCCGCTCGAGGAAGCCCCGACCCCAGCGTTCAATCGCCCTTTCAATGCGGGCTATCTCTACGATATCAATACCAACCTGCTGCATCACCGGGTCATTCTAACCAAACTGGCCGACTTTTTCAATCCTCACGGCACACACCTTGTATTCCGGTGTTTTAGTCACCGGGTCAACGGCATGGCTGGTCAGTATATTCGTCGGCGTCTCGGCAAAGTGGAAGGTCATAAAGACCACCCCCACCGGCACCACCCCGGTTACCTCGGTGCTGGCGGTCACCTGGCCGCGCCGCGATATTACCTTAATACTGTCTCTGTCACATATTCCCAGTTTTTCAGCGTCTTGCGGGTTTATCTGCACCCTCTCTTCGCCCATAAAGACGTTGAGCCCGGCTACCTTGCGCGTCATGGTGCCGGTATGGTAGTGAAACAGCCGGCGCCCGGTGGTCAGTAGCAGGGGATAATCACCATCCGGTAGCTCTTCGGACGGCCTGTACTTCAGGGGGATAAACCTACCCCTGCCCCGGGTGAACTGTTTGGTATGAAGAACGGGCGTCCCCGGGTGTTTTTTATCCGGGCAGGGCCATTGCAGACCGCCGTCTTCAAGACGCTGGTAAGAAATGCCGCCATAGCTCGGTGTCAGGCGGGCAATCTCGTCCATAATCTGGGACGGCTGCTCAAAATCGAAACCTTTGGCTCCCATCCTCTGCGCAATCTGGCAGGTGATGAGCCAGTCCGCCCTGGCGTTGCCAGGCGGAGCAACGGCTTTCCTGACCCGCTGCACCCTACGCTCGGTATTGGTAAAGGTGCCGTCCTTCTCGGCAAAGGATGCCGCCGGCAGAACGACATCGGCTAGCTCAGCCGTCTCGGTCAGGAAGATATCCTGCACGATAAGGAAGTCCAGGCTGGAAAGCGCCTTCCGGATGTGGTTGGCATTGGGCTCGCTCAATACCGAGTTCTCCCCGATGAGATAGAGGGCTTTTAGTTCTCCCTGGCAGGCGGCGTTGAACATCTCAGGGGTAGTCAGCCCTTTGGTCAGGGACAGCGTGCCTCCCCAGATAGCCTCGAACTTGTCCTTGACCTCCGGTGAGGTCACCGCCTGGTAGCCGGGATAGACATTGGGTAAATCCCCCATATCGCAGGCGCCCTGGACATTATTCTGCCCCCGGAGAGGATTAACGCCGCTCCCGGGCTGGCCGATGTTGCCGGTCAGCATCGCCAGGTTGGCTAATGCCATAACGTTATCGGTGCCATGCGAGTGCTCGGTTATACCCAATGTATAGAGGATAGTGGAAGGATTGCCGTCGGCGTACATCCTTGCCGCCTCGACTATCTGCTGCCGGGGTACGCCGGTAGTCTTTTCAACAAAATCTATATCAAAATTAGCCAGCGACTCTCTAAAAGCATCGAAATCCTCACAGCGCTCCTCTATGAAAGCCGTGTCATGCCTGCCCTCGTCCAGGATTATCTTCATCATACCCATCAGCAGGGCAACATCGCTGCCCGGATTGTGCCGTAGCCATATATCGGCGAAGCGCACCAGGTGAATCTGGCGGGGGTCAGCGACAATAAGTTTCGTTCCGCGACGAACCGCCCGCTTGACACCGAAGCCGATTACCGGGTGAGCTTCCGTGGTATTCGATCCGATGACGAAGATGCACTCGGCTTCAGGGATGTCGCCGATGGAGTTGGTCATGGCGCCACTGCCGAAGCTCCGGGCTAATCCGGCAACGGTGGGGGCATGGCACAGGCGGGCACTGTTGTCGACGCTATTTGTACCCAGCACCATTCGACAAAACTTTTGAGCGGCATAGTTGTCCTCGTTGGTACATCTGGCTGACGAGATTACACCTATCTGCTCCCCGGCATAAGAGGATAGTTTTTTAGCGATAAGCCCCAAGGCTTCATCCCAGCTTGCCTCAACGAACCTGCCATCCCGCTTGATAAGGGGTGTTTTCAGGCGCTCTGGACTATGAACGAACTCGGCGATACCGAAGCGTCCCTTGACGCAGAGCTGTCCCCTGTTGGCCAAGCTCTGTCTATCACCCCGAACAGAAACAATCCTGCCATCGCGGATACCCAGAAGCATACTGCAACCGACACCGCAATAGGGGCAGATGGTCTCCACCTCGCGGGAGGGCTGTACTGCATCCTTAATCGTCAGAGCGGCTACCGGACAGCGGACGACGCACTCGCCGCAGGACTGGCAGATGGACTCCATAAGCGGCTTATCGCCAAAGGTGCCGACGCGGCTCTCGTAGCCACGGTTAATTATTTCTATGGCATTTACACAGGTTATCTCGTCACAGGTACGGGTGCACCTCTGGCAGAGAATACAGTAGTTGCGGTCGAGGGTGAAGAAGGGATTGCTGTCATCGACCGTCCGCTCGGTTGCCGTCCGGCTCAGGCGCCGCTCGGTAATACCGAGATAGGCGGCTACCTTCTGTAGCTCGCACTGCTGGTTCTTAACGCAGGTAAGACAGTCCAGCGGATGGTCGGCCAGGATAAGCTCCGCGATGTCCAGCCGCACCTTATTAACCGCCGCGGTCGAAGTCTTTACCACCATGCCATCGGCAACCGGCGTTGTACAGGCGGTAGACATGCCAGCCATACCCTCAATGTCAATGATACAGAGCCGACAGCCGCCGTGCGCCTCTAAATCCGGGTCGTAGCACAGGGTGGGGATATAGATACCAGCCTCCAGGGCTGCCTCCAGCACCGTCATCCCGCTTTCTGCCCTGACTTCCTGCCCGTCTATATTCAACCTGATTTCGTCCATAGCTTCTCCTTGTTAATCGTCCTCTTCAAGGTCACACCTCAGGCACCGTCCCGCCTCTTCAACAGCCATCTTCTCACTATAGCCGAGCTCCACCTGGGCAAAGCTGCCGAGGCGCCGCTTCAAGGGAAGGGTGAGTGCCTGTGGCCGTCGTTTCTCCTCCGCTTCCTCCAGGGGGGCAACCTCCTTCTCCGGAGACGATAGTACTTCGTCTATATTCCCCGTGCCACCGAGGTACTTATCCATCGAGATAGCGGCCTGCCGGCCGTGAGCAATAGCCTCTATGACTGAAGCTGGCCCGGTAACGGCATCGCCGCCGGCAAAGACGCCCTGTTTTGGCGTTGTCAGGGTATCCCGGTCAACCTGGATGAAATCGCCCTTGCCCATAGGTAAATCGAACTGGTCAGAAACCATAAGACGCTGGCCGATAGAGGCAACGATATTGTCATATCTAAGGGTGAACTCACTGCCGGCAACCGGCTCCGGCCGCCTTCTGCCGCTTCTATCTATTGCCCCGGGTTTCATACGAATGCACTCCAGGGTAAAGTCGCTATTTTCATGTACTACTCTAAGGGGCACGGTCAGCTCAAGGATAGCAATGCCTTCAGCTACCGCTTCTTCAATCTCTTCAGTGCCGGCTGGCATATCAGCCCGGGTACGGCGATAGATTATGGTTACTTCTTTAGAGCCGAGACGGTGTGCCGTCCGGGCGACGTCTATAGCGGCGTGACCACCACCAATAACGGCTATCCTATCACCCAGCGATATCTGCTTGCCCATATTGACATCCCTTAAAAACACCAGGCGGTCTATAAATCTGAGGCTTTCCTCGCCATCAATACCCATCTTGACATCATGCTGTGCCCCGATAGCGACGAAGACGGCATCATAGCCCTGCTGAAAAAGGCTTTCAACATAGTGAATCTCAACGTCTGTTTTTATCTCGACGCCAAGGTTTTCTATCTCCTTGATTTCCGCCCTCAGCACATCCCTGGGTAGACGATACTCCGGTATAGCCATCCGCAGCATACCCCCGGGCTCGGAGAGGGCTTCAAACACGGTCACCGAGTGTCCCAGCTTGGCAAGGTAATATGCCGCCGTCAGCCCGGCTGGACCCGAGCCGACTATAGCCACCTTTTTGCCCGTTGCCGGGGCGGCGACAGCCCTCTTCTTCCACAGATTGCCACCGTGCTCGGCGGCATAACGCTTAAGCTCCCTTATAGCGATGGCTTCATCAAGTTGTCCCCGCCGGCATTTAGCCTCACAGGGGTGGAAACAGACCAGCCCACAGACCGAAGGGAAGGGTATCTTCTCCCGGATTACGGCCAGTGCCTCATCCGGCCTGCCCTGCTCAATAAAGCGGATATAGCGCGGTACATCTATTCCCGCAGGACAGATATGGCTGCAGGGTGCCCTGACCAGACCCTTGCAGACAGCCGCCCGGCAGTGGTGCTTCTTGATATGCTCCTCATACTCATCCCGGAAGTAGCGCAGGGTGGTCAGCACCGGGTTGGGCGCCGTCTGCCCCAGACCGCAGAGCGAGCCGGCTTTTACTGAATTAGCCAGTTCCAAAAGCAGGTCAATATCTTCCATCCGGCCCTGGCCGTTGCATATCCCCTCCAGTATATCCAGCATCTGCTTCGTTCCCAGGCGGCAGGGAGTACACTTACCACAGGACTCCGACTGGGTGAAGGAGAGGAAATAGCGGGCGATGTCCACCATACAGGTATCCTCGTCCATTATTACCATTCCGCCGGAGCCCATAATAGAGCCGGCTTCAGTCAGCGACTCATAATCAACCGGGAGACTCAGATGGCTGGCAGGCAGACAGCCACCGGATGGCCCGCCGGTCTGCACCGCCTTGAAGCGTTTGCCGTCGGCAATACCGCCCCCGATTTCATAGATTATTTCCTGGAGGGAGACGCCCATCGGTACCTCAACCAGCCCGCTATTGGCAATCTTGCCGGTCAGGGCAAAGACAGCCGTCCCCCGGCTCTTCTCGGTGCCGATGCCAGAGTACCAGTCGGCACCCCGAGCAATGATAACCGGCACGGTTGCCAGGGACTTTACATTATTTATTACCGTCGGCTTGCCCCATAATCCTACTTCAGTAGTACGAGGACGGGGGGAAGGTTTCGGCATTCCCCGTTTCCCTTCAATGGAGAGGATTAGGGCGGTAGACTCTCCACAGACAAAGGCGCCGGCACCCTGAAAGACTTTAATTTCAAAAGCAAAACCAGCACCCAGTATATCCCGGCCGAGGAATCCCCTCTCCCTAGCCTGGGCGATAGCAATCTTTATCCGCTCTACCGCCAACGGGTATTCGGCTCTAATGTAGATATAACCCTCGGCGGCACCTATAGCATAAGCGGCAATAGCCATCCCCTCGATAACAGTATGAGGGTCGCCCTCCAGCGTGCTACGGTCCATAAAGGCACCAGGGTCGCCCTCATCGGCGTTGCAAATCATATACTTCTGGCTACCCGGGGCATCATGGCAGAACTGCCACTTCCGGCCTGTTGGAAAGCCGGCGCCACCTCGGCCTCGCAAACCAGAACGCTTAACCTCACTAATGACCTGCTCCGGGGTCATTTCCAGTAACGCCTTGCGCAGGGATTGGTAGCCGCCAACAGCGATATAGTCTTCAATCCTCTCCGGATTGATGCGACCGCAGTTACGCAGTATGATACGCCGCTGCTTTTTATAGAAGTCGATGTCTTTATAATACGGGACTGCCTCGCCACTGGTCGGGTCTTTATAGAAGAGGCGGGCTACCGGCTTACTGTCCCGGATATGGCACTGGATAATCTCCGGAACATCGTCCAGACTAACATGGGTATAGAAGATGCCCTCGGGCTCGATAATGACAATGGGCCCCTGGGCACAGAAGCCGTGGCAGCCGGTGAAGTCTACCTTCGTCCCATCCAGCCCCAGCCCGGCTAACCCTTCTTCCAGCGCTTTTCTTATCTCAAAAGCCTTACCCGAGACGCACCCGGTGCCGTGGCAGAGGAAGATGGTTCGCTGATTATCCGGTGCCTTACCCTGTTTTTTCTCTACCACCAAAGACCTCCGCAACCTTTTTGGTCGTCACCTGGCCGTGGGTCTCTTTATCCACGGTCATAGTCGGCGCCAGGGCACAGGCACCGATGCAAGCCACTGTCTCCAGGGTATATTCCCAGTCACCGGTAGTCTCGCCCGGCTTGATACCCAGCCTCTTCTCCACCTCACGCAATACCCTGGCGCCGCCGCGTACGTGACAGGCTGTGCCACGGCACACCCTGACCACCATTCTACCCGAAGGAACCATCTTGAACTGGGCATAGAAAGTGGCTATGCTATATACAGTACTGCTGGATAAAAGCAGAAAGTCAGCAACACTTTGCATTGCCTCCTCTGGGAGGTAGCCAAACCCCTGCTGAACTTCCTGGAGGATGGGAATCAGGTTGTCCCTATCCCGGCTGAACTCTAATAGAAGGTGGTCTAATTGTTCCTTGAAGTCAGTCTCCACGAATCCTCAAAACAGTTATTATCGCCGGCTTTCCCGGCGCCCAATTTAGAGAATTTAGAAATTATAGCCTATTCCAGTCTGGTAGTCAAGCTGGTTGCCCTGTTGCAGGTGGTATGATATGATTTATAAACAGGCACATTCAAGTCTTTATCTGGATTAGTTTAATTGACGACCAATGATAAGCTAAATAGACTGACCAGCCTCAAAGAGCAGGCTCAGGCTGGTGGCGGCAAAGAGCGCATCGAGCAACAGCAGGCGCGGGGCAAGCTAACCGCTCGCCAGAGGATTGACCTTCTGCTCGATACCGGTAGCTTTAACGAGCTGGGCGCCTTTATCACCCACCGCGCTACCGACTTCGGGCTGGCGGAACAGCAGTATCCAGGCGATGCCGTGGTCACCGGCGGCGGCAAGGTAAACGGCAGACCTGTTTTCGTCTATTCCCAGGACTTCACCGTCCTCGGCGGCTCGATATCGGAAGCGGTTGGCCAGAAGGTCTGCCAGGTAATGGACATGGCTCTCGATACCGGCGCCCCGGTTATCGCCATCTATGACTCCGGCGGGGCGCGCATCCAGGAAGGCGTTTTGAGCCTGTGCGGCGTCGGTGATATGTTGCTCCATAACACGCTGTGCTCGGGCGTCGTGCCCCAGCTTTCGGTAGTAGTCGGGCCTAGTGCCGGCGGCGCCGTCTACTGCCCGGCGATAACCGACTTTATCTTCGTCGTTAAGGGCATAAGCCAGATGTATATCACCGGCCCCGACGTTGTCAAGGCGGTCACCCGGGAAGAGATAAGCCATCAGGAGCTTGGTGGGGCTGAGGTTCACGCCCGTAAAAGCGGGGTCGCCCACTTTATCGCCGACAGCGAACCGGAGTGCTTCCAGGAGGTACGTCGTCTGCTGGGCTTCCTGCCACAGAGCAATATGGCTAAACCGCCTGTGGTAGAGCCAGGTGACACCCCCGACCGAACTGATGATAGCCTGCTTAATCTGATACCAGACGACCCTAAAAAGGCTTACGATATGAAGAAGCTAATCTACAGCATAGCTGACGATGGCGATTTTATGGAGGCGCACCAGCACTTTGCCCCCAATATTATCGTCGGCTTCGTCCGTCTCGGCGGCAGACCGGTGGGCATTGTCGCCCAACAGCCAGCCTACATGGCCGGGGTTATCGATATCGACGCCTCGGTCAAGGCGGCAAGGTTCGTCCGCTTCTGCGATGCCTTTAACATACCCCTGGTCAGCCTGGTTGATGTCCCCGGCTTTATGCCCGGCCCCGCCCAGGAGCACGGCGGCATCATACGGCACGGCGCCAAGCTCATCTACGCCTATGCTGAAGCCACTGTGCCCAAGGTTACCGTCATCACCCGCAAGGCTTATGGCGGCGCTTATATCGTGATGAGCTCCAAGCACCTCCGGGGCGATATAAATTATGCCTGGCCGACGGCAGAGATTGCCGTTATGGGGGCGGAAGGGGCGGTCAATATCATCTCCAGAAAGGAGATAGCGGCTTCAGACAGGCCGGAGGAAACGAGGCGTAAACTGGTCAGCGAATACCAGGACAAATTCAACAACCCCTACATCGCCGCCGCCCGGGGCTATATCGACGACGTTATCGACCCGCGGGAAACACGACCCAGGCTAATCCGTGCCCTCGACATGCTAAAGGATAAAACCGATAGCAACCCGTTCCGAAAGCACGGCAATATTCCATTGTAAAGAGGTGGTTAAGGGTAGTTTGAAGCCACGAGAGCGAATATGGCGGATAAAAGGAAGTTATATGCAATCGGCTTCGGGATAAATGGAGGTAATCAATGATAACGTTACGGGATACAATTGAGATTAAGACATCACCGGAAAAGATTTTCGAATGGTTTGCTCACCTTGATAAAAATTTTCGATCCTGGCACCCAAAGGACCCTGTAGAATGTCGTTATCTTAAAGGAAGTCCATTAGAACGGGATTCTATTCTCTATTTTGAGGTATATCTTCTTGAAAAACTACAGAAGGCGAAATACCATATTACAAATGTCGTACCAAATTCTCGAATAGAGTATAGGATGGAGTTTCCTCTTTCTCTTCTAGGAGGTGGGGGAGCTTGGATTGTGGAACCGCGAGGAGCTAATTCATTGTTCATTAATGACATATACCTGGGGACAAAGATCCCTTTACTTGGAAGCGTGATGGATAAGCTTATACAGATATTCTTTGGTCGCCTAAATGAAGCCTTTAAACAACATATGGCTGAGGAAGACGAGAACCTAAAAAAATTATGGAGGAAGGTACTCAATGAGATAATTCCCTCACCGATTGCGCACAACAACAGATAAAAGGGAAATCAAGCATTTCCTCAAATTGCTTTCCGCAAATTCTTTTCCCGCAAATCGTTAATAGCCCTTATCATCAGTGGCCATTTCAAGGATGGTGCTGAAAAAGGAGAGAATTAACATAAAATGACACAGAGTCGTCTAAAGATCACCGATGTTACCCTGCGTGACGGGCACCAGTCGCTACTGGCGACGAGAATGCGAACCGAGGATATGGTGCCCATCGCCCCCGATATGAACAAGGCTGGTTTCTACTCTATGGAGGTCTGGGGCGGTGCCACCTTCGACGTGCCTACCCGCTTCCTCAACGAAGACCCGTGGCACCGACTGCGCACCCTTAAGAAGCTGATGCCGGACACGCCCCTCCAGATGCTACTGCGGGGGCAGAACCTGGTCGGCTACCGTAACTACGCCGACGATGTCGTGGAGAGCTTCGTTCAGCACGCCGCCAAGACAGGCATAGATATCTTCCGCGTCTTCGACGCCGTCAACGACGAGCGCAACTTCGAGACGGCACTAAAAGCAATCAAAGAAAGCGGCAAGCACGCCCAGCTATCGCTGTGCTACTCGCTGACCGAGCCCAAGATGGGTGGGGCAGTCTATAACCTCGACTACTACGTAAAAAAGGCGTTAATACTGCAGGATATGGGCGCCGACAGCCTATGCATCAAGGATATGGCCGGGCTGATAGCCCCCGATGACGCCTATACATTGATAAAGGCGCTCAAGCAGGAGCTGAAGATACCGGTACAGTTACATACCCACTACACCAGCGGCATGGCGCCGATGAGCATCCTCAAGGCAATTGAAGCCGGCGTTGACATCATCGATACCGCCCTGGCTCCCTTCGCTCTGCGCACCTCGCACCCGGCTATCGAGCCCATCGTGGTCGCCCTTCAGGGGATGCCCCGGGACACCGGCATCGACCTCAAGCATCTCCTCGAGCTGGGAAAGTACTTCGAGTCCATAGCCCCCAAGTACCGGGACTTCCTGGCTACTACACGGATGGCGGTTATCGATACCGAGGTACTGGTGCACCAGGTGCCGGGGGGCATGATTTCCAACCTGGTATCTCAATTAAAAGAGGCTAACGCCCTTGATAGGATCGATGAGGTCTACGCCGAGTTGCCGAAGGTCAGAAAGGAGCTGGGGTATCCACCCCTGGTCACTCCGACCAGCCAGATTGTTGGCATTCAGGCGGTACAGAACGTCCTCTTCGGCAGATATAAGATAATATCGGCACAGGTAAAGGACTATGTCTACGGGCTGTACGGCAGACCGCCGGCACCTGTTGACCCCGGAATACAGAAGATAGTGCTCAAAGGCTACGAGCGGGGCGAGACGCCTATCACACAGCGACCGGGCGATGTGCTCGAGCCAGAGCTTGACGCCGCCTTTGAAGCCACCAAGGATATCGCCAAGGACATCGGCGATGTGCTTATCTACGCCCTTTACCCCACCACCGGTATGCGCTTCCTCAGGTGGAAATATGGCTTAGAGGAGCCGCCGCCGGAGACCAAGCCCAAGACGCTGGAGGATATAAAAGGGGAAGACGCGTTCATCGCCAGAGCCAAAGCGAACATGCAGGCGGAGGCGGTAGCGGTCGCCGACCCACCCCAACCACCAACCCCGGCAAAGGAAATGCCACCGGCTGAGTCACCGCCCAAAGCTGAAACCGAAGAAACGGCTGTCATGGCACCTATGCCCGGGCTTATAATACGCTACAACGTCAAGGTAGGAGACGAGGTTAAAGCCGGCGATAACATAGTCGTCCTGGAGGCGATGAAAATGGCTATCGACCTGCCAGCCCTGGCCAGCGGGCGGGTCAAGGAGATAAACTTCAAGGCTGGTGATAACGTCGCCCGGGACGATGTCCTGGCTGTTATCGTCTAGCCATCAGGCTTTTTAAGCTTATCCTCTCAAGGGGGTAGCCGCCAGAAAAGGCAAATCTGGCCCGGAGCAGGTTGACCTTTGCCACTCCACTGTGTTAAGAGATAGGGTGTTATCGCTATGGGCAAAACACTGGCTGAAAAAATACTGAGCAACAAATCGCAGACCGACGTCCGGGCGGGGGATATTGCCGTCGCCCGGGTAGACCTGGCTTTTGTTCAGGATACCACGGGGCCACTGACGATAAACGAGTTTGAGTCCAGCTTCAATTCCCTGGCTGATAAAGACAGTACCGTGCTCTTCCTCGACCATGCCGCCCCCAGTCCCAACTGCCAGCTATCCACCGACCATATGTCTCTGCGTAACTTCGCCAAGAAGACCGGCTGTCTGCTATCCGATGTCGGCGAGGGCATCTGCCACCAGATAGTAGCCGAATCCCTGGCCAAGCCGGGTGATGTCATTATCGGCGCCGACTCGCACACGGTAACCGCCGGCGGACTGGGCGCCTTCGCCACCGGTATGGGATCCTCCGATGTCGCCGTTGCCCTGGCTATGGGCAAGACCTGGTTCCGGGTGCCGGAGAGCATCAGGGTGCTGGTCAGCGGCAGTTTCCAGAAGGGGGTCTACGCCAAAGACCTCATCCTGCACCTGATTGGCTTGATAGGTGCCGACGGCGCTACCTACCAAGCCCTGGAGTTTGCCGGCGACACCACAGACAGGATGCCAATATCAGAGCGGTTGACTATAGCCAATATGTCGGTGGAGGCCGGGGCTAAAGCAGGTCTCTTCGCCGCCGATGAGGTAACTCGCGACTACCTGATAAAGCAGGGGCGGGACGACCACTATCAACCCATTTCGCCCGACACCGATGCCAGCTATGTAAGAACGATAAACATAGATGCCTCTGCCCTTGAGCCAACGGTATCAAAACCCCACACCGTTGATAATATAGCCCTGGCAAGAGAGCTTAAGGGAGTTAAAATACATCAGGTGTTCATCGGCACCTGCACCAATGGTCGGCTGGAAGACCTGGCGATAGCGGCGTCTATATTAAAAGGCAAAAAGAGCCATTCGGAGACAAGACTTATAATCGCCCCGGCGTCAAGGAAGGTCTTGCTACAGGCTATCAAAGCCGGTTATATCCAGACCCTTGTTGAGGCGGGAGCGATTATCCTGCCGCCCGGTTGCGGCGCCTGCCTCGGTCTGCACCAGGGGGTGCTGGGCGACGGCGAAGTCTGCCTGTCCACAGCCAACCGCAACTTCAAGGGGCGGATGGGTAATCCCAACGCCTTTATCTATCTGGGCAGTCCGGCAACGGCAATGGCAACGGCTATCGCCGGGGAAATCACCGACCCCAGGGAGGTGCTATAGGTGCTGAAGGGGAAAGCCTTCAAGTTCGACGATAACATCTCCACCGACCATATAGTGCCCGGCAGGCTGGCTCACCTGCGCAGCAACCTGCCGGAGCTGGCAAAGCACGCCCTGGAGGACGCCGACCCCACCTTTGCCACCAGGGTGAAGGCCGGGGACTTTATCGTTGCCGGCAACAACTTCGGGCTGGGCTCCAGCCGGGAGCACGCCCCACTGGTCATCAAGATAGCCGGTGTCAGTGCTATACTGGCTAAATCGGTCGCCCGCATATTCTTCCGCAACGCCATCAACCTGGGCTTGCCGGTGCTGGTCTGCGACACCGATAAGATTGATGACGGTGATATGATTGAGGTAGATATGGAAACCGGCATAATACAGGATATAACCAACGGTAACAAGGTCAGTTTTAAGCCGATTCCGACATTTATGTCCGCCATCCTTGCTGAAGGTGGGCTCATCCCGTATATTAAGAAGTATGGCGATTTCAAGCTATAGCCTGGAACCGTTTTAAGGAGGCATACCGGTATATGAGCCACAACATCACCCTGATACCCGGCGATGGCGTCGGGCCTGAGATTACCGAAGCCACCAGGAAGGTTCTGGAAGCCACCGGCGTTAGCTTTAACTGGGATATCGTCTATGCCGGTGGCAGTGTTCAGGAGGAGTACGGCACCCCGCTCCCCGACCATGTCCTGGCATCGATTAGAAAGAACCGTGTCGCCCTTAAAGGGCCGGTTACTACCCCGGTCGGCTCCGGCTTCAGGAGCATAAACGTCGCCCTGCGCCAGCAGCTCGAGCTATATGCCTGCCTGCGCCCATGCAAGAGCTACCCCGGGGCGCCGACACCCTACCGGGACGTGGATATCGTGGTCGTCAGGGAGAACATGGAAGACCTCTACGCCGGCATTGAGTTCGAGAAGGACTCTCCGCAAACGGCAGAGCTGATAGAAATGCTGTCCAGGACGGTGGGTGCCACAGTAAGAGATGACTCCGGCATCAGTATAAAACCCATCTCGGAGACGGGCAGCCGCCGCATTGTCCGCTTCGCCTTCGAGTACGCCCGCTCCAGCCAGAGAAAAAAGGTAACCGCCATCCATAAAGCCAACATAATGAAGTTCTCCGACGGGCTGTTCCTGGCGGTCGCCCGCGAAGTAGCCGGGGAATACCCGGGTATAGAGTTTGAGGATAGAATCGTGGACAATATGGCAATGCAACTGGTAAAAAAACCACAGCAGTTTGATGTCATCGTCGCCCCCAACCTCTACGGCGATATCATCTCCGACCTGTGCGCCGGGCTAGTCGGCGGGCTGGGGCTGGCCCCTGGAGCCAATATCGGCGACGACTACGCCCTCTTCGAGCCGACCCACGGCAGTGCCCCCAAATACAGGGGGCAAAATAAGGTTAACCCGATGGCGATGATGCTTTCCGGGGTAATGATGCTACGCTACATCGGTGAGAAAGAGAGCGCCAGCCGACTGGAGCAGGCGATAGCCGCCGTTATCGCCGAGGGTAAGAATGTCACCTACGACCTGAAGCCTGAAGACGAACAGTCTTTGGCGGTGGGAACGTCACAGGTGGCTGATGCCATAATCGAGAAACTGAAGAGTAAATAGAAGGACTAGATAATAGAAGGGTGGTTACCCCACCCGATAATTAAAAGGCCTGCCCAGGGCGGGCAGGGTGGGAAATTAAGGTTAAAGAGTAAAAGAGGGGTGGCGGAGAGGAAGTATATCAAGAGGTAAAAGATGTCAAAAATTAGCGTTATCGGCGCCGGCAATGTCGGTGCCAGCCTGGCTCAACGACTGGCGGAAAAGGGCTACGCCGATATCGTTCTGCTTGATATTGTCGAAGGCTTACCGCAGGGGAAAGCCCTGGATATACTCCAATCGTCACCGGTAACAGGCTGCGACGCCGGTATAAGCGGCACCAACGATTACCAAGATACAGCCGACTCGGAGGTAGTTGTTATCACCTCCGGCGCCAGTCGCAAACCGGGAATGACCCGCGACGAGCTGCTCAAGACCAACGCCAGAATTATCACCGAGGTTATACAGAACGTCGTCAGGTACTCCCCTGAATGCATTTTGATTATAGTTACCAACCCGGTAGACGCTATGACCTACCTGGCGCTCAAGGTCAGCGGCTTCCCGTCAAGCCGGGTGGTGGGGCTATCCGGCGTCCTCGATAGCGCCCGACTCTCCAGCTTCATCGCCGCCGAGCTCAAGACGTCAGTTTTAGAGGTGTCCTCTCTAGTTCTGGGAGGGCACGGGCAGAACATGGTAGTCATCCCCCGGCTGGCTACAGTCAAGGGCACACCGATAACAGAACTACTTCCCCAAGAAACTATTCAAAAACTGGTGGAGCGCACCGTAAACGGCGGCGCCGAGATTGTCAGCCTGTTGAAGACGGGTAGCGCCTTTTACGCCCCATCAGCTGCCGCCACCCGCATGGTCGAGGCTATCATAATGGATAAGAGAGAAACCCTGCCCTGCGCCGCATATCTACAGGGGGAATATGGTATAAAGGATGTGGTTATCGGTGTGCCGGTAAGGCTGGGTAAAACAGGCATTGAGGAGATTTTTGAGCTGGAGTTAACCTCGGAGGAGAAGGCAGCCCTTAGAAGCTCTGCCGAGGTAGTAAAGCAGCTAGTAACTGCTATGTTTATCAGATAGGAGACAATAGAATATGGAAGAAATGGATGGAGAAATATTAAAAAGAATATACAATAGACATAAAGGAGAACCAAGCTTTATCATGGAGTGGGATGAATGGGAACGCTATATCAGGAAGGCTTACCCAGTACTTGTAAGCGTATCAAAAAAGGATGAGGGCATCGCTAGCAAAGTCTCGCACAAAGAGTTGGCCAGAGGAGGCCTTATCACCTATGGGGACATAGGAATACTAATTGAGCTTTATTCCCCAGACTACTTCCAAATTAAGATTGGAGCAATAGTAGGTGGATGCAGCGAGTATGAGTATGAGAAGAAACGCCCTTTGATTTCTTCAATCGCGGTCAATGAGACAACAAAATATCCGAGCAAGGGTTATTGGGGTTTACCGGGAATACCAGCTCACTTTCGCAGAAAGGGTGGATATTGGGATACTGACCCAGAAGATTATATGGATGAACAAATGGCTGTGTTTTGGGCATCCGAAGTAAAAAGAGTTCATGAGTGGTGGGAAGACCCAACCCATGATTGCTAAGGCTATTAAGTAAGGAGAGTCAAAGAGAGGCGGAGCCTCTCTCATAATCGGTTTCCCCCTCTCCTCGCAGGAGAGGGGGATTAAGGGGGTGAGGTAGATAGTAAAATGCTAATACCGTTTCTATTATCTATTCCCACCCTCCGCCCTTAAGGAAGGGGACACAGGGGATGGGGTTACAATAAAATATGAGAGAAATTAAAGCTGAGGATATTACCCAGGCTGTCGCCGACCTGTGCCAGCAGGCTAACTTCGAGCTGGGCGATGATGTCTTACAGGCTCTGAAGCAAACCCGCAAGGTTGAGGAATCACCCCTTGCCAGAGATGCTCTGGACAGGCTAATAGAGAACGCCGCTATCGCCCGCGAAGAAAGCCTGCCTTTGTGCCAGGACTGCGGCACGGCGGTCGTCTTTCTGGAAATCGGGCAGGAAGTTCATATCACCGGCGGCGACCTTTATACTGCCGTCACCGAAGGGGTGCGTCAGGGCTACGCCAAAGGCTATTTAAGAAAATCTATGGTCGATAGACCCTTCTCCGAGCGAATCAATACCGGGGGTAATACCCCGCCGGTAATCCACGCCAGGATAGTCCCCGGCGATAAGCTTAAAATAACTGTTATGCCCAAGGGAAGCGGCGCCGAGAATATGAGCCGCCTGGCGATGCTGAAACCCGGCACCGGCAGTGAAGGCATCGCCGATATGGTGGTAAAAACCGTTAGCGAGGCGGGGAGCAATCCCTGTCCGCCCGTAGTTATCGGGCTGGGCATTGGCGGCACCGCCGAAAAGGCGATGCTGATGGCTAAAGAGGCACTGCTGAGAGAGATAGGCAAACCCAACCCCGACCCGGAGATTACCGCCCTTGAAAAGGATATTCTGGCTCAGGTCAACGCCCTTGGCATCGGTGCCCTGGGGCTGGGTGGTACGGTTACGGCACTAGCGGTGCACGCCGAGGTAGCGCCAACCCATATAGCCAGCCTGCCGGTAGCCGTCAACCTCCAGTGCCATAGCGCCCGCCACCGGGAGGTGGTACTCTAAAAAGGGTATTCTTAAGTTTTGATGAGCTATAATTAGGATAGCTTGAAGTCTTTTAAACGAGTCATAGCGAGATAGGTTGAATATTTAGAAGAGTTATAGTGAGATTGGTAGCAGATACCAATCTGGTTTAATTATCAAATCCCGCCTGCCGCCCTTTAAGGAAGAGACTAGGGGGTAAAGTTGACAGATAGTATAAATATAACCTCGCCTATCGAGCCGGAAATAATCGAAAAGCTCAGGGCAGGTGATAGAGTCTTCATCAGCGGCGTGCTGTTTACCGCCCGCGACGCCGCTCATCAGAGGTTAGTTCAGGCGATTGCCGGCGGTGACAGGCTGCCCTTCAACATCGAAGGGCAAACCCTGTATTATATGGGACCTTCCCCTGCCCGGCCGGGGCAGGTTATCGGCTCCGCCGGTCCCACCACCAGCGGACGAATGGACATCTATACTCCACCCCTGCTAAAAGCCGGGCTGAGAGCCATGATTGGCAAGGGCAGTCGTTCAGCGGAGGTCACGGAGGCTATCAAGAAACACCGGGCTATCTATCTGGTAACGTTCGGCGGTGCCGGCGCTCTGCTTTCAAAGGCTATCAAAAAGGCGGAGGTCATCGCCTATCCTGAGCTGGCTGCCGAAGCTATCATGCGTCTCGAGGTGGAGGGCTTCCCGGCTATCGTCGCCAACGATATTTATGGCGGCGACCTGTTCAGCCAGAATAGGGCTGTATATCAAAAAGTGCAGGAGAGGTAAGAAAATGGATTGTATATTCTGCAACATCGTATCCGGCAAGATCCCCGGCGATATTATCTATCATGATGAAGAGGTGATTGCCTTCCGCGACATCAAGTCCCAGTCGCCGGTGCACCTGCTGGTCATTCCCAGGAAGCACTTTACCTCTCTGGTTCAGATAACCGACAAAGAGAAGCCCCTGATGGGGCATATGGTCACTGTTGCCAACCAGCTCGCCCGGGATGAAGGCATTTCCGAGACCGGCTACCGCCTGGTGATAAACTGCGGTCAGCAGGGCGGGCAGCTGGTACCCCACCTTCACCTGCACGTTATGGGCGGCAGACAGCTATCAGGCCAGCTCGGTTAGCTTTGGGCAGGCTTCCCCGAAGACAGGTACAGAAGAAGCCCGGCGATGCTCTTGGCGTCGCAGATAGTGCCCGAGGCGATAAGATCGGTAATCTGACTTATAGGCACTCGAACAAGCTCAATGCTGTCGGTATCCTCGGCTTGAAGCCTATCCGGTACGAGGTCAGTAGCCAGGTAAAGGTGCAGGTATTCGGTACAGTAGCCCGGTGAAGCATAGAAACCACCCAGCCTTTCTACCTTCCTCGGCAGGTAGCCGGTCTCCTCGCGCATCTCGCGTCGTACGGTAGCCACCGGCTCCTCCCCGGGATCAATACAGCCGGCCGGTATCTCCAGCAGCTCCTTCTCTACCGGTTTGCGGAACTGCCTCACCAGCAACACGTTGCCATCGGCATCGAGGGGAATGACAGCCACGCAGTCGCTGTGCTCAACAACCTCCCGACTGGTCTGGCGACCATCGGGCAGCTTGATATCATCCACCCGCAGCCTTACCGCCCGCCCACTATAGACCACTTTGCTGGAAAGCGTCTCCTCCACCGGCTAGCCCTTCACCTCAAGCTTATAGATGAGCGCCAGCTCGTCGCAGTTGGGGAACCTGGGACAGCGGTAACACTCCCCCCAGACCTTGTGCGGCAGTTCGGCTTTATCCACCAGAGAGAAGCCGCACTTCTCAAAGAACTTTGCCGTATAAGTCAGGCAGAACACCGTGGCGATACCCAGCTCCTCCGCCTCTTTAAGGCAAGCCGCCACCAGCAGTTCGCCGATACCCTGCTTCTGGCATGACTCGGTAACCGCCAGCGACTTTACCTCGGCCAGGTCTTCCCAGCTGATATGCAGGGCTATACAAGCCGCCACCTGCTCTCCCTGCCTCACTACATAGTAGTCCCTGATATTCTCGTATATCTCGCTCAGCGACCGGGCTAGCATCTCGCCCTTATCGGCGAAGTGATTAATTAACTTATGTATCTGTTTAGCATCACTTATTCTTGCTTTCTCTACCTTGTATGCCATATTCCTAACCTTTCAGCTTCCGCTCCAGTGTGCCGTAGAAAGAGTCTTTAGGGCTGACTCTCAAGAAGCGGGTTTTTACCGGACTTTGCTTTATCATTATGCTGGTGCCGCCCGCCAATGGCAGGCTTATATGACCGTCAACGCTCAGCACCGCCTTATGAATGGTGCCGACCTTTAGCTCAACGACGGTCTTCGCCGGCAGTACCAGCGCATGCTTCAGGCTGAGGCAAGGGAGTATCGGCACCAGCAGGAAGTCATCAGCCTGCGGATGAAGGACGGGACCGCCGGCAGACAACGAGTAACCGGTACTGCCGGTGGCGGTGGCTATAATAACCCCATCAGCCTTGTAGGTGGTCAACAGCTCACCATCAATGCTGGCTTCGACATCTATTATACGGGCTATCTCCCCCCGGGCGACCACGACGTCGTTGAGGGCAAAAAACCGGTGTGCGCTCTCTCGCCCTTCCCCGGCGGCAATAATCTCGGCTTCGAGCATAGCCCGCTCGTCAAGCCAGCCTCCCCCAGCCAGCAAGTTAGATATTTTCTCTATAGCCTCGTCGGCGGCCAGCTCGGTCAGAAAGC
>DAOUDM010000025.1:0-11384 GCA_034431095.1 Dehalococcoidales bacterium
ATTAATACTCCTTCCTTAAAGGGCGGCGGGTGGGAATAGATAACGGGAATAGATAAATAGAAGACAGAGAGATAGTTCAGCTTCTTAACCCATCCCTTTAATGGAACAACCTCTCCCTCTATCTCCCCCTCTCCTTACAAGGAGAGGGGGAGATATTATATTGGAGGGATTGAATCCCTCCAAACCTCCCGCTTTTATAAATACAAAGCCCCTCTTGTACACCCCGTTACTTTATTTTGAGCTGCGTCCCTCCAGACTTTCCTTTATATACCATACTCCTCGTAAAACGGGGGAGAATAAGGAGTTTCGCCACTCTTAAACTCCTTCCTTAAGGGTGGTATAATTATAGGGCGAACTTACAGATAGAGTGCTTATGTAATGGCTGACCCAGAAATTGAAAAGGAAAAGAACGCTATTGATATGATTACCGATTCAATGTGTTCGCTTGATTTTTTACAGGGTATTACCAATGTTATATTTAGCCCAAATCGAGATTCAATGACTGTCGGTCAGTTCTACGACGAATGGTTAAAGGCTAGTGGTATTAAGGAACCAAAAATACCATTTAGTCTTGGTGCGATCATCGGCTGTTTATACTGCGGGATTCTACTGGTTAGAGAGAATTGGTACCATCTACTTCCTGAGAAAGATATAACATCTACTGATTTCCCATTTAGAATTTCAAGAGATTGCTTTCATTCGCCTGAGGTAAAAAATCCAACATTGAAATATACGGTAAGAAGAATACGGAACGCACTCGGTCATGGTAGATTCAATATTCTTGTTCCTAAAGAGAATATAAAAGATAGATCTGAAATTATGACTAAGTTTGCCATTGACTTTCATGATGAAAATCCAAAGAATCCGAAAGACACCTTTGATATCAAGCTAAGTCTTATGCAATTATCAGATATTATTAAAATGCTTCAATCGGCTATACACCAGGATGTCCGAAGTAGGATAAAGTGAATCAACGGATTGTCAGGTTATTTATTTTACAAAATTGGTCTCTTTGCCGGTACGCCTGAACGTCTGGGGTATTTATCAGGGGTGGGGGCTATTTTGTCAACTATCACCAGATAGCGCTCGTCGGTAAGCCCTTCTAGGTCAACCCTTTTCACCTCTCTCAGACTACCACCCAGTGTCTTGATTGCTTTAGTTGCCTTGTTTACTTCTGCGTCAATATCTCCTTTTTTCTGGGCGATAAAGCGTCCACCGATAGTACAGAAGGGCAGTGTTAGTTCGGCAAGGACCGGTAGCTGTGCCACGGCGCGGGATAGCACGATGTCAAACCGCTCGCGGTATTGGGCTTGGCGGGCGATATCCTCCGCCCGCCCGACCACTATGTCAACATCGTCAAATCCCAGTTTCTGGGCTAGATGGCGTAAGAAGGCTGCTTTTTTAGCAGTGGCTTCAAGTAGCACTAGTTTTATGGCGGGGAAAGCAATCTTGAGGGGCAGACCGGGGAAGCCGCCGCCGGCGCCGACATCGAGAAAACGCAAGCCGTCTATCGGCTGTTTAAGGGCAGGGGACACGCTGAGGGAATCCAGGAAGTGCTTTATCTGGACTTCTTTAAGGTCAGTTATGGAGGTGAGGTTAATCCTCTGGTTCCACTCCATTAACTCCTTGTAATAAATAGAGAACTGCTCAAGTTGCGCTGGGCTTAACTCAATTCCAAGATTAGCGGCGCCTGTTTTTAAATCATGCATTGTTTCTATTATAGCATTGCGATTGTAGGCAAGGTATATAAAGGGAGGTTTGGAGGGACGAAGTCCCTCCAATATAATCTTTCCCCATCTCCTTACAAGGAGAGGGGGGATTAAGGGGGAGAGGTTGGTTGCAAATACTAATCTAGTTTTATTATCTATACCCGCCCTCCGCCCTTTAATGAATGGGGTGAGGTTGGTGAATAAATGTAGCGTTTTGCATTATAGGCATACATGTGATATATTTGTCTAAGCAAGTGAACTGCTAGGGGTGCTCACAAGCTGAGAGGCGATTTTAGCGCCAACCCTTAACACCTGAACTCGGTAATGCGAGCGTAGGGAAGCGGCGGCAACCTGAACCAAGGACTGAGGTAGCAGCCGAAGCCCTTGGTTTATTAATATGAGGCGATAATGACGCAAATGGAGCTGGCCAAAGAAGGAGTCGTGTCACCGCAGATGGGGCAGGTGGCTCAGAGCGAGGGGCTGGCGGTTGAGGTAATCCGCCAGGGTATGGCGCAGGGCAGAATAGTCATACCAGCCAATATAAACCGTCGTGGGCTTGTCCCCTGCGGTATCGGCCACGGGCTGAAGACAAAGGTCAATGCCAACATCGGCACCTCTCCTGACTTCGGCGACATTGACACCGAGCGCGGTAAGCTGAAGGTGGCTGTTGATGCCGGAGCGGATACGGTTATGGATCTGTCTACCGGTGGCGATATAGCCGCCATACGGCGGGCTATCATTGCCGAAAGCACACTGCCGGTGGGCACCGTGCCCATCTATCAGGCGGGAATTGAAGCCATGGCCAGGCATGGTTCTATGGTCAAAATGACCGATGATGATTTGTTCGGGGCTATTGAAGAGCACGCTCGGGACGGCGTCGATTTTATAACGGTTCACTGCGGGGTTACCCGGCAGGCTATCGACCGGCTGAGAATACAGAAGCGGGTAGCCGATGTCGTCTCCCGCGGTGGTGCCTTCCTGATGGGCTGGGTGCTGCATAATGAATGTGAAAATCCCCTCTACGAGCAATACGACCGCCTGCTGGAAATCGCCCGGCAGTATGATGTCACGCTCAGCCTGGGTGATGGTATGCGCCCCGGTAGCCTGGCCGATGCCACCGACCGGGCACAGATTGAGGAACTGATTACCCTCGGCGAGCTTGTCCAGCGGGCACACCAGGCTGGAGTCCAGGTTATGGTCGAGGGCCCCGGGCACCTGCCTATAAATCAGATTGAGGCTAACGTTCAGATGCAGAAGTCTCTCTGCAATGAAGCCCCCTTCTACGTTTTGGGACCGCTGGTAACCGATGTTGCTGCCGGCTATGACCATATCACCGGAGCCATCGGTGGCGCTGTTGCCGCTGCCGCCGGCACTGATTTTCTGTGCTACGTGACACCGGCCGAGCACCTGTCTCTGCCCGATCGTGAAGACGTCAGGCAGGGGGTGATAGCTTCGCGCATCGCCGCTCATGTTGGTGACATAGCTAAGGGGGTAAAGGGAGCCGGCGAGTGGGACCGGAAGATGTCCCTGGCGCGGAAGAGTTTTAACTGGGCGGAGCAGGCCAGGCTGTCTCTTGACCCGGAGCGTTTCAGCCGCGTCCATGAGAAACATACCACCGGCGGACAGGCTTGCAGTATGTGCGGTGAGTTTTGCGCTATGGAGATAGCGGAGAAATATCTAGGTATACCGGTAACGAAGTGTCCCTAAAGGTGTTGGTGGTGACAGTCAACTGCGTCATTGAATTGATATCGAGATTTTAGTATGGCCAGGGCTATCGTCTATCTGCTGGCCATAATCGCCGCTGAAGTGGTCACGGTCGTCTATCAACCTATATTGGGAATAGCCTGCTATGTTGCAATCCTGCTGGCGGCGGTGATAGACTCGGCGCTGATAGATAAATACTACTACGGGCGGCTGACTCTATCGCTATCGCTGGTGCCACTGGTAAGAATAATCAGCCTGTCTATGCCGCTGGCTGATATACCCCAGCTCTGGTGGTACCCTATTATCTATCTACCCCTGCTGGCGGCGGCTATTGTGCTGGCGCGCCTCCTGAATTATAAGCCTAGAGATATCGGCTTTAGTTTCGGTGATAATCTCGGCTTAATCCCGGTCCAGCTGCTAATCGGGCTGATGGGGATCGGGCTGGGGATAGTAGAGTACTTTATTCTGGCTTCGGAGCCACTGGTGGTCGATCCTACCTGGCAGACTGCCTGGCTGCCGGCACTGGTACTACTGCTTTTTACCGGATTTGTGGAGGAGCTTATCTTCCGTGGGGTGATGCAGCGAGCCGCGGTGGAGGTGTTCGGTGGCTGGGGGATAGTCTACGTTAGCCTGCTGTTTGCCGTCCTTCATATAGGCTGGATAGAAGCGGCAAACCCTCTTTCCTGGGTAGACATAATCTTCGTCTTCGTTATCGCTCTTTTCTTCGGCTGGACAGTCAAAAAGACAGGGTCGCTTTTTGGAGTGACCCTGTCTCACGGACTGACCAATATAACGCTGTTTATTGTTGCCCCTGTTTTCTTCTAGGCAAGCACCTGGGTTATTTTTATAACCATTATCACGGCAAATGCCATTAACAGCGGCACGATGCTGATGGAAAGGAACCTGCCTAAGCGCGAGGAGAAGCCAGAGCCCTTAGCCATAGCCAGTTCCTTGGTAGTCAGGAAGAAAACCAGAATGACAGCCGTGGCTATACTTATCGCTGCAGTAAACCCCATTGCCGCGATGGCAGTTACGGTGGTGACAGTCGTTGTTGATACTGTAGTAACCATATCCCTCTTCCTTTTCCGGTTATATTATAATTGTAGCACTAAAAATCCTTTTGTCAAGGACGGTCGTATCTATTTAAGGAAATACTAGCATATAAAAAGACATTTGTCAATACCTTTGGTACTAAAGTACTATAAATATAAACAAATAACTGCCTTAAAAAGATACTATTGGCAAGGAGTAACGATAGCCCGACGTAAGTAACCGGACTGGTTGCCTTATGTTGAACCCATTTTTCTTGTGTTGGCAGGAGGGATGAAATCTGATAGACTAGCCTTACTTATCAGGTTGGTATCAGTGGAAAAAGTTTTTTGGCTCGATAGTGTAGGAATGAATAATATAATCTATACTGAACAGGAAACTGGATTCCAGTGGTGAGCGGTGTTGCCATTGTTACCGATACGACGGCCTGTATTCCACGGGAGAAGGTGGCTAAGTATGGTATCGAGCTGGTACCGATAGAGGTTATATTTGGTAACCGGGTCTATCGGGATGGTATTGATATAAGCCCTACCGAGTTTTATAAAATGCTCCGCCAGGCGGACAAACTACCGACAACCTCAGGCTCCTTGCCCGGTCCCTATCTTGAGGCTTATCGCCGTGCCAGCCAGAGGGCAGGTGGTATCCTGTGTATCACCGAGTCATCAAAGTTCAGCGGTATGTCTAACTCGGCACGTTTGGCTATGGAGATGGCGAAGGAAGAACTACCTGGTGTGGCGATACAGGTGCTGGAGTGTTCCAGTGCCGCCGCCGGTCAGGGATTGGTGGTGCTGGCGGCGGCCAGGGCGGCGGCATCGGGGAAGAACCTGGCGGAGACGGTTGAGATGGTTATTAGCTTAATGCCCCGGGTGCATCTGTTTGCCTCGCTGGAAACCCTTCACTATCTGGTCAAGGGGGGGCGGGTACCGCAGGCGGCGGCTCTGGTGAACTCGATACTGAAGATTAAGCCCGTATTCTCCATTAACGGTGGTGAAGCTCATACCCTGGCACTGCCCAGGAGCACCGATAGCGCTATCAATAACATATTGAGGCTGATGGGGCGCAAGATAGGCAAGGGGCAACCGGTTCGTATAGCCGTGATGCACGCCGACGCCCTGGAGCAGGCACATTATCTCAGGGACAGGATAGCCTCCCGGTTTAATTGCATCGAGCTGTTCATTACCGAGTTTACCCCGGTGATGGGGGTTCATACCGGGCCGGGGGTAATCGGTGCCGCCTTCCACTGCGAGGAATAGGAATACAGGCCAGATTCTAGCAGTGCCTGCTTCACTTTAAGAAACGGTGATTATTACCAGAATGTCGGTGCAATCCCTCGCTCTATCTGGTGAAATGGGGGGAAATACTTTATAATCAGGCTGTGGAGCAGACCAAAAAGGAGAGCAAAATGGAGATTAAGGTTATAGCTGGTGATGCCACTCAGGTTGAAACGGGTGCCATAGTAATCGGCTTCTTTGAGGGCACGGATGGTCTTGATGGTGGCTTAGCCACTATAGATAAAGCTCTTGATGGAGCTATATCCTGGCTTGTCAGCCAGGGGGAGGTTAAGGGTAAGACGGGTGAAATTAGTGTTATTCACAGCCTGGGAAAGATTCCCGCCGCCCGGGTGGTGATTGTCGGGCTGGGCAAGAGGGAGGAGCTTACCCTGGACAGAATCCGGGGCGCTGTGGCTGAAGCCTGCCGCTGTTTACAGCGGAAGGGCGTGGATGATGTGGCTGTTGGTGCCGTTGGTGGTGATACTATAGGCATAACTCCGGAGATTTCCGCCCAGACGATAACCGAGGGCGCTTTACTCGGGGTCTACTCATTTCGCAAGCATATCACTAAGGAAGCCGAGCACGGCGAGATTAAGAAGCTATCGATAATAAGCAGGAGCAAAGATGATATTCGCTCTTTAGAGCAGGGCGTTGAGAAGGGCAGGGTTCTAGCCGAGGCGGCTAATCTGGCTCGCGATATGGTTAATGAGCCGGCTAACTATATGACGCCGACCAATATGGCTGGCGTGGCGGAGAAGGTGGCTAAAGACTATAGTCTTGAGCTTACCGTGTTGGAAAAGAAGGAGATGCAGGAGCTTGGCATGGGGGCGCTGCTGGGGGTGGCTCAGGGTAGCTGCCAGCCGCCGAAGTTCATCGTTCTTAAATATAGTGGTGGCGGTTCAGGTGATGTTGACCTGGCTCTGGTGGGCAAGGGGGTAACATTCGATTCGGGGGGCATTTCTATAAAGCCGTCGGCGAAGATGGACGAGATGAAGGACGATATGTCCGGCGGGGCGGCGGTTATAGCGGCTATTTCTGCCATCGCCCGTCTCAAACCAAAGATAAACGTCGTTGCTATCGTACCGGCGGTGGAGAACCTGCCCAGCGGCAGTGCTATAAAACCAGGTGATGTTCTGACGGCTATAACCGGTAAAACCATTGAGATTATATCCACCGACGCTGAGGGCAGGCTTATCCTGGCTGATGCCCTGGGTTACGTTAATAGGCTCAAACCCAGGTTTATCGTTGATGTGGCTACCCTGACCGGTGCCTGTATAGTGGCTCTGGGCAATATCTGCACCGGGGTTTTCGGCAACAATCAGGAGCTGGTGAATAGGGTTATTGCCGCCGGAGCTGAGGCTGGAGCGCTTATATGGCAGATGCCGATGTTCGAGGAGTACAAAGAGCAGAACAAGAGCGAGGTCGCCGATATTAAAAATGTCGGCGATAGGGGTGCCGGTCCCATAACCGCCGCCCAGTTTCTAGCCGAGTTTGTCGGCGATACGCCCTGGGTTCACCTGGATATCGCCGGTACCAGCTTCAATGATAAGGAGCGGAGGTATCTGGTGAAGGGGGCTACCGGGGTACCGGTGCGGACCCTGGTCAATCTGGCGCTGGCTATCGCCGCAAGTTAGCATCGGATGGTAGCCATTCCAATAGGGGAGATAAGAAGCGAAATGGTCTCAAGGCTAGAGTTACTTAAGTCCTCACCCTACTTCTCAGGGCTGAGCTCTGCTGAGCTCGAGGAAATCAGCCGGCTTGTGTTCGAAAAGAGGTACGACCGTGATGAGATAATAGTCGCCGAGGAAGAGAAAGCCGAGGCATTGTACTTTGTTGCTTCTGGGGCGGTTAAGGTCTTAAAGACATCGGCTGATGGCAAGGAGCAGATACTGGCTATTATACGCCCGGAGGAGACCTTCAATGAAGTCTCCGTATTTAATGGCGGCTTGAACCCGGCCAGCGCTCAGGCTATGGTGCCGGTTGTTGTCTATGGCATAAAAAGGGGCGATATGGAAGTCATCCTGCGGGCAAAACCACAGGTGGCGTTAAATATCATCAGGGTTATGGCCAAGAGATTGCGTCATCTGGTATCTCTGGTCGAGGAGCTGTCGTTTAAGCGTGTTATCAGCCGTGTCGCCGGGATACTCCTTGACTATGCCGGAGATGGTATAGCCTCCGGGACGCGGTTAACACAGCGTGATATGGCGGCTATGGCGGGCACTGCCCGGGAGGTGGTCGGCAGGTCGCTCAAGATACTGGCAGAAGACAGAGCTATCAGGGTGGACCGACATCGTATTATAATTACCGATAGGGATGCCCTGGAAAAGATAGCGGAGCGATCATTTTGAGACGCAGGTCACAGCCAGAGAATGAATAATACTGTAAAATACAGGGAATGGAGCTGGAGTATATGATGACACCGCAAATAGACCGGGATAAGTGCGATGGTTGCGGGCTTTGCATCATTGTATGCTGGCATCACTGCCTGGTGCTGACCGATGGCGTTGTCGCTATCATAGAAGGTGTTGACTGTGACTGGTGCACCCAGTGTGAGGCCGTCTGCGCTACCGGGGCTATCACCTGCCCCTTCGAGATAGTTCTGGGCTAGAATAACGCTCAGGATTCGCTTCTAGCTCCCCCAATCTGCTCGCCAACCTCACCCTTCAACTATGGGATGTTTGTTCTCTTATTACTTCCTGCGAGACTAAAGTTACATACAAACGCTGCCCCCTGGCATAGACTATCGGCGGAACCGGTTAGCTAGGCACGGAACTATCGGGCGTATGGCTGACCAGCCTCAATACTCTATTAAGGGTATAAGTATTATGGTAATGTGGAAGACCAGAAGCTGTCCCAGGTGCGGCGGTGATATATTTATTGATGTAGACGGTGATATCCTGCTTGACCATTGTCTGCAGTGCAGTTATATGAGGCCGAGGCTTAATGCGTCCTGCCCCCAGTGTGGCTTCGGTATGTATTTTGATTCCGCTGGGGGGAAGAAGTATTTTTACTGCAGTAATTGCGGTCATAGTATTGAACTGCATAATGTTGATGAGTGAAGCGGACGGGGGCTGTTTAAGGTAACAACTGCCGGGAAACTAGGTATCCTGCCCGGCAAGTAGTAGCCCTAACGCAGACTCTTTACTCATACCATCGATGGCAATAATCTTGTTTCTGGCGGTATGTCCTTTAACTATACTTACTCTGTCCTTGCTTACCGCCAGCAGTCGGCACAGGAAACTAAGCAACTCCTTGTTAGCCCTGCCTTTTATCGGTGGTGCCGCTATCTTTACCCGTAAGATATCGTCGGTAGGGCCGGCTATCTCGTTCCTGGCAGCATTGGGGTAAACCCGTATTGAAATTGTGGTTTTCTGGATGGGCATGATAGATGCTAATTAGATGATGGTGCCGCTACCTCGGCTTTCACAGCTCCCCGCTGGCGATAACGCCAAAGGAGATTCCAGCCAGAAAGAGGAGCCCTGCCAGGCCTCCCCAGAACAGGGTAGTTGTGAAAGTGGCGCCGAATTCCATAGTCTCGCTCATAAAGGCTGGAGATACTTCCAGGGCGGTCAGGGCAGCCATAATAATACATAGAATACCTACGACGGAAAACGATAAGGATGCCAGCTTCATCGTACACCTCCCTTTTACCAGCTTCGGGTATGCTTCGGTTTATTTTACCGCCGGATTCCGATATAATCTGGAGTATACAGGATAGTAGCACAAAGTTGCCTAAATGTCAATATATATGCCAAATAAAGGCTAAGTGTGTTACTTATCAGCTATAACGGAGGTATTATAATACAATGGCGGCTCTGGAGCAAGATGTCGGCGAATTGCTTCATAGGAAGGGGCTGACGCTAGGGCTGGTAGAATCGGCAACCGGGGGGCTGATATCTCACTTAATAACCGGTGTCCCGGGTAGCTCGGACTACTATAAAGGCTCTATTATCGCTTATAGCAATCAGGTTAAGATTGGCTTGGTCGGGGTAAAAAGAGAGACCATTGAAAGGTATGGTGCGGTGAGTTCTCAAGTAGCCGAAGAGATGACGCAAGACGGTAGAAGGGTGTTGGGTGTGGACATATGCCTGTCGGATACCGGCATCGCCGGGCCCGGCGATGCCACCCCGGGGAAACCGGCAGGCTTGTTCTACATCGGCTTGTCACACGAGGGCGGGACCTTCAGCCGGAAGCATAGCTTTCAGGGAGACCGAGCGCAAAACAAACAAGCCGCCGCCGAAGCCGCTCTATCCTGGCTTAAGGAGTATCTGCTCGGGTTGGAGTAGCATCTTACGATAGGATGAAAGTTGTCCGATAGAGTCTGGAGGGAGAGAGTTGGCGGACAGTTTACCGGAAAAGCATGTCGTTACCTGTTTTCTTGAATGTGATGGCAGGATACTGATTCTGCGTCGCAGTGAGCTGGTGGGTAGCTTCAGGGGAAGGTGGGCTGGGGTCAGCGGCTATATAGAGACGACCGCTGACGAGCAGGCGCTGGTTGAGATAGAAGAAGAAACCGGCTTGTGCCGGGAAGATGTAGAACTGTTGAAGAGGGGCAGACCTCTCAGGGCTGAAGGCGAGGGCGTCAGGTGGGTGGTCTGCCCGTTCCTGTTTCGGGTAAAAGAAAGGGATAAGATTAGAATTGACCGGGAGCACAGCGATAAGCGGTGGATAAACCCCGGGGAGATTGATGATTACCCGACGGTGCCGATGCTCAAGGAGGCATTGTATCGGGTGTTAGGAGAGTCATAGAGAGGCGAAGCCTCTCGATATAATAAATATCCCCCTCACTTGCAAGGGAGGGGGATACAGGGGGAGGGTTGATTGATTAAAAGATAAGTTGGTGGAGCGGAAGTTAGCCATATAGTAACTTTTTTCCCGCCCCTTCCCCTTGTAAAATATGGAACTTATTCTTCCCACCAACCCGCCATCGGGAGCTTTTCCCTGAAGTATGCATAATTGATACTACAAACCATGAATGTTATACTCTGGTGGATGGAAGGGAGTATCCAATGAAAAGGATTGATGGCCGTGACTATGACGATTTGCGGCCGGTGCGCATAATCACTGAGTTCCAGAGCTTTGCCGAGGGCTCGGTGCTCATAGAGCTGGGTAAAACGCGGGTGGTGTGCTCGGTTAGCGTGGAAGAGAGGGTGCCCAATTTTTTGAGGGGTAGCGGCACCGGCTGGATTACCGCCGAGTATTCTATGCTGCCACGTGCCACCGTCACCCGTACCCCCCGCGACATCTCACAGGGCAGGATTGCCGGCCGGAGCCAGGAAATACAGCGCTTGATTGGCCGCTCCCTGCGGTCGGTAGCCGACCTCACCGCACTGGGGGAGAGGACTTTGATTGTAGACTGCGATGTTTTGCAGGCCGACGGCAGCACCCGGACGGCGGCTATCACCGGCTCCTATGTCGCCCTGTACCGGGCGCTGCAAAACCTGAGCAGCATGGGGATAGTATCATCAATTCCACTGAAGAGTGCCGTGGCGGCTACCAGTGTCGGCATTTTTCATAGCCACCTGCTGCTTGACCTGTGCTACGATGAGGATTCCGATGCCGAAGCTGACTTCAATGTGGTGATGACCGGCAAGGGGGAGTTCGTCGAGGTGCAGGGAACGGCTGAGACGAAGCCGTTCTCCAAAGAGAC
>DAOUDM010000026.1:0-33018 GCA_034431095.1 Dehalococcoidales bacterium
CCTGGGGGTCCAGGCCCGTTGTCGGTTCGTCAAGAAAGGCTATCTCCGGGTCATTAATAAGGGCCATGGCCACCGAAAGGCGCTGCAGCTGGCCGCCGGAGAGGTTCTTGACCAGTATCTTACGGCTTTCAGCAAGGGACAGCAGTTCCACCACCTCGCTTATAGGCAGTGCACGCTTGTAGAAGCCGGCAAAGACATCCAGCAGCTCATCAACCGTCAGCGACGGCATAAGAGACGGCGACTGGAGCTGGACGCCGATTTTCTGCTTTATATCGTCGGGCACCCTGGCCACATCCATTCCCAGAACGGTTACCTTACCTGAGTCTGCCGTTCGCAGGCCTTCTATTATCTCGACGGTGGTTGTCTTGCCGGCGCCGTTAGGCCCCAGCATGCCGAAGACCTCGCCCTGCCGAACATAAAAGCTGATATCATTAACGGCCTTGACGGGGCCGTAGCTCTTGACAAGATTTTCTACTTCAATAACCATAGGGCTCTTCAGAAGGGTTTTATGGGCATCAGGAGTCCTGGCTGGAATCGTGTTTGTTTTTCTTCCTGGCGGAGGACGTCTCTCTTAAATCGTCCATAGACGGTATCTCTTCGGGGGGAAGGTTTGAAAACTCCGCCCACTGCTTGTAGAGCTTCCTTATCTGCCGTTCCCGACCGAACGTATTTCTTATTGCCTTGGCTATCGGCTTTGCCGTTCGCTCGATAAGAGTTTCGCCAATCGGTCGCTCGGCAGGCTTCTCGTCCAGGACTAGTTTTTTACCGCAGTGAGGGCAGAAATTGGTCTGGGCTGATAGCTTCTGGCCGCAATAGGGGCAGAATAGCAAACGGTTACTACCGCTGGCTGTCTTTATATCCTGGCCGCAATGCGGGCAATAGGTCAGTTCAGGAGAAAAGCTAGCCTCGTCAATTACCTTACCGCAACTGGGGCACTTCATCTTTCTCTGCTCTTTATATCTTAAAAACGAAGATGTTAGCTTGCAAGCGTAATTATAGCACGCAGTTGGTGCAATTAAAACCCATCAGATATCCGTTACCTGGTCTTCAGGGTATGTCTGCCCAATAATTCTAGAGAAGAATCATGGCGATGCTTGACAGGAGCGTAATATACGGTATAATATAGCGATTTGGAGATGGAAAATAGAAAGAGAGAAGACGAGGTATCGGAGACCGGAGCCAAAGAGCGTTCTCGTTCCCGGACAGGCTATATGGCGAGAGGTAAGGTATGGATGGAGAAGGAAGGAGAGGTATATCTGGGTTGGGGTAGGGTAGAGCTATTACAGCAAATAGGAAAGTGTGGCTCCATAGCAGCAGCAGCGCGCTCTATGGGGATGAGCTACCGCAATGCCTGGCTTGAAGTGGACGAGATGAACCGACTGGCACCGACCCCTCTGGTAGAAAAGGAAACAGGAGGCGTTGGCGGCGGGCACGCCCGCTTAACGGCGGAAGGGCAAAATATTATCATAGAGTATAATGAATTAACAAACAAATTCCATGAGTTCCTTAAAAGGTTCGCCTAAAAAATTTTAACAGTGCGCTATATTTAACTAAATATAACCGTGAGTATAGTAAAGTGATAAGGTCGGGGCTTAAACCGAGGTAAGAAAAACAAGCTTAGTAATAAAGAATAGATTAAGTATAAAAGGAAAGAAGGTAAGACAATGACCTGAGACGGTACAAGTAAACTATAGATTGAAAATTAATTATTGGGGAATGACGATAAATGAAAAAGCTGTTTGCATTAATACTTGTGGGGTTACTGGTCTTTATACCTGTTGGTGGGTGCTCTGGTGATGAGGGGAAGTCGATAACTGCTTTTTGCGGTTCTGCCAGCAAGCCAGCTCTGGAAGAAGCGACACAAGCCTTTGAAGAAGAGACAGGGATAAAGGTTTATCTCAATTTCAGTGGCTCGGGTATCATGCTATCGCAGTTAAAAATTGCAAAAGAAGGGGACTTATATATACCCGGGTCACCGGACTATATGGTTAAGGCAGAGAGGGACGGCGTCGTTTACCCTGATTCTGTTAAAATAATCGCCTATCTGGTGCCGGCAATACTGGTTCAAGAAGGAAACCCAAAAGACATCCAGTCGCTTTCAGACCTGACCAAGGCGGGGGTGGAGGTCGCTATTGGAGACCCGGCAACAGTTTGTGTTGGATTATATGCCTATGAGATACTTGAGGCTAACGGTCTAATAGATGACGTAAAAGAGTCGGGAAGCTTTGTTACCTATACTGAAAGTTGCTCTAAGGCGGCTACTTTGGTTGTTTTAAAATCAGTAGATGCCGTAATAGGGTGGCGTGTTTTTGCTAGCTGGAATCCTGATACCATAGACGTAATATTGCTAGAACCAGACCAGATACCAAGACTGGCTTATGTTCCAGGGGCGATATCAACCTTTACCAAAGATAGAGAAAGTGCTCAGTTATTTTTGGACTTTTTGATTTCCCCAGAGGGTCAGGAGATTTTTGCCAAGTGGGGATATCTTGCTACTGAGGATGAGGCTAGACAATATGCGCCTGATGCCGAGATAGGTGGTGAGTATAAACTACCTGATGACTACGAGCCTTTGGTCAGGTAGACAATATTTGGAAGGCAAGATAATATGTTTAAAATCCTGAGGGGTGTTAGTGGAGAGAGAGCATTCAGGGGGGCAACTGTAAGCGCCCTGGCTCTGTTAACCGTATTTTTTGTCGGTATTGTAGTATCTATGCTCACCTACACCGATTGGAATACCTTCATATCGACTCTGCTATCGGAAGAAATTCTCTTCGCCATAAGGTTAAGCGTTATTACGGCTACCATAGCAACTTTTATCTCAATCTTGATAGCTATACCGGTAGCTTATGCCATCTCTCAGTCAGAGTTCCCGGGTAAGGATATAGTTGATAGCCTGCTTGATTTACCTATTGTCGTATCTCCGATAGCGCTGGGAGCTGCGCTACTGGTCTTTTTTAATACTCCGGTAGGTTCTGCCATTGATGATAGTTTTAAATTTGTTTTTGCCGTGCCCGGTATAATTATAGCCCAGTTCGTGGTTGTTAGTGCTTTAGCTATCAGGTTGCTTAAGTCTACTTTTGATAGCATTGACCCAAGATATGAGCAGGTGGGTAGGACTCTCGGTTGTGGTAAACCGGGGGCCTTTCTAAAAGTTACCATGCCAATGGCGAAAAACGGGCTAATAGCTGCCTGTATCCTGACCTGGGCAAGAGCCGTGGGTGAATTTGGGGCGACTGTCACCCTGGCTGGAGCAACAGCAATGAAAACAGAGACTTTGCCCGTTGCCATATTTCTCAGCTTAGGCAGCGCCGACGTGGAGAAGGCAGTAGCTGTAATTTTTGCGCTTATAATAATTGCTGTTGTTGCGTTGCTTATTATGAGGAAAATAACCGGAAGAAGATACAGGATATGATTGAAATAAAGAATCTATCCATAAATCTGGGAGAATTCTCTCTAAAAGATATTAATCTAACTGTTGGTGATGGAGAATATTTCGTCATCTTGGGCCCAACAGGAGCTGGGAAGACTATACTCATTGAGTGTATTGCTGGACTGCATCGTATCAGGCAGGGAGAGATATGGATAAACGGGAATAATGTTACCCGTCTGACTCCCGAGGAAAGAAATGTAGGCTATGTGCCTCAAGAATATATATTATTCCCGTTTTTAGATGTAATGGGTAATATTGCCTTTGGATTGAGGCAGACAAAATTAACTAAAAACAAAATTAAAGAACAGGTGAAGACCTTAGCCAATCTATTGGGCGTACCCCATATATTGAATCGGGATACGCACTCCCTGAGTGGTGGTGAAAAACAACGTGTAGCCCTTGCGCGTGCCCTGGCTCCTTATCCCAAGATTCTACTCCTGGATGAACCGCTAAGCGCCCTTGATTTACAGACCGCCAAGTATTTGAGGTCGGAGTTACAGCGGATTCACCGGGAACTTGGGGTTACCACTCTGCATATAACACACGACCAGATAGAAGCCGAAGAGATAGCTGATAGAATCGCAATTCTTAACGCAGGCAGGATAGAACAGGTGGGCAGACCGGAAGAAGTATTCTTTTACCCCGAGAGCGAAGCGGTTTCCGATTTTATTGGTACACCGAACATTCTGGATTGCAATGAGTGCCGCGCTTTGGGGCAGGGGATAATGGAAGTTGATTGTCGGGGGCTTAAAATAATTTTGCCCCATGATGGAGATTCTATTCAGAGGATTGCTCTATTTCCCCGGGATATTTATATATCCGATACACAGTCACCCGGGTTACAGGTAAATCGGTTCAAGGGGACTATTACCAATATCAAATCTCTCGGCGCTACTATGAAGATCCAGGTTAAGTTAGGAGAAAATACCCTGCGGGCGGAGATGCCCCGTCATGTATTTGAAGAGATGAGTCTAGAGGTAGGTAAAGAGGTATTTGTAGTATTAAGGCTAAGACGAATAAGGGTTTTTGAGGGTAAAAAGATATCATATAAAAAGGCGATAGGTAAATGAAAAACAACTTTCGCAGGTCAATATTCATCTCCAATATCAATATCCGGGGTAGCCGAGTTACTGGGATTGAATAGCTTCTGCTACTATGGTCATTAGGGGCTTCTGGGGTAAAGAAATATCGGGGTGAGAGGACTTGAACCTCCGACCTCAGCGTCCCAAACGCTGCGCGCTAGCCGACTGCGCTACACCCCGGTGGGAAAAGTATATCAAAGAGGCTATCTACAATCAAGATAAACGGTTTTAATCCCGGCAGTCCATGCAGAGGTCGAATACTTCTAGGGGAAGGTTTGCTTTCTTAGCCATGTATGCCAGCTGCTTTTCCGGAGCCCAGTAACCGCCACACTTCTTACATTGCCTCAGTTTGAACTCCATCCTGCCACTCGGTATGGTCATTATTCTGGTATCGCCGATATCTTCCAGAGTAAGCACGCCGGTTTCACAGATGTAGGCGCAGGAGCCGCAGGCGATACACTTATCGAAATCGAACTCGATTGATACCTTGCCGTTGTCCGATTCAACATAGCTGACAGCGGCAATGCCCACCGTCTTACGGCAGATACCGACGCACTTCCGGCAGAGGTTGCACTCCTTCTCTTTCACTCTCTGTCCTCCGAGGTAGATCCCGGTTGCTCGTAATCCAGGCTGGCGGATGACTTTTTTCTAAGCTCCCCATACTTTTTGTTGACCGTTTGCTGAATCTGGGCTATTGCATCCGGCTTCAGGTGGCGGAACCGCCCCTGAAGATTCATATAGTCGGTGACCGGCAGAAGCTTGGGGAAATCAATGCTCATCTTATACTGGCCGTTCTCAACCTCGTATAGTGGGAATATACCGGTCTTTACCGCCAGTCGCCCTATCCTGATGGATAGGTCAGCCGGGCACCTCCAGCCGGTAGGGCAGACGGACAGGATGTGAATATAGGCCGGGCCTTTTACCGCCAAGCCTTTCTTTACCTTGTCCATCAGGTCGAATGGGTAGCTGGGGCAGGCGGTGGCGACATAGGGGATATTATGCGCCGCGGCAATAGCCGGCATATCCTTCTTCCAGGTGACCTGGCCGATACTGACCTTACCCGCCGGCGAGGTGGTGGTCGAGGCGCCGAACGGGGTGGCCGAGGACCTCTGGATGCCGGTGTTCATATAGGCTTCGTTGTCGAAGCAGAGGTAGAGGAAGTCGTGCCCCCTCTCCATCGCCCCGGAGAGCGCTTGAAGCCCGATGTCGGCAGTGCCGCCATCACCGGCGATGGCGACGATTTTCGTCTCCTTGTCGGCTATCCGCCCTTTTCGAATCATAGCCTTCAGGCCTGCCTCAACCCCGGAGGCAACAGCGGCGGTGTTCTCGAAGAGGGTGTGAATCCAGGGAACCTGCCACGAAGTATAGGGAAGCTGTGAGGCTATGATTTCAATACACCCGGTAGCATTGACCACGATTACATTCTGCCCCATCGCCTTGCCGGCTAACCTGACGGCAAGGGCCTCGCCGCAGCCGATACAGGCGCGGTGTCCGGGGGCAAAATACTCCTTTTTGGTTATCAAACGGGGTACAAAAACGGTATAGTTTTGCATTATTCTCTCACACCGAATATCTCAAACTCGTGCTCGCTTCCCTTACGGGCAATCTCTATACCTCTATTGACTATCTCCTGGAAGTTATCAACGGTAATATCCCGGCCACCAAGGCCACCGACGAAGCTTACAATCTTTGGCCTTTTAGCTTCGTTGTAGAGGGCTGCCTTGATTTCGGAACAGACCGGACCGTTGAGGCCGCCGAAGGAGAGTGCTCTATCCAGAACGATTAAAACCCCGGCTTTTGCCACCGCCCGGCGGATTTCATCGAAGGGGAAGGGTCGCCACAGGCGGAGTTTTAACAGCCCGATATTCCTGCCTTCGTCACGCATCTTGTCGATAGCCGTCATTGCCGTCTCGCTGAAACTGCCCATGGTTAAGAGCAGCACCTCGGTGTCCTCGCTACGGTAGCACTCCACCGGGTGGTAATAACGCTCGAACTTATTGCCGAACTCCTGCCAGACCTTGACGATGGTCTCCCGGGACTGCTTCAGGTTTACTTCTTGTGCCCACTTCATCTCGGTATAGATAAAGGGCGGGCCAAAGTCCCCCATGGCAACAGGTTTGGCCGGGTCTAATGGCAGGGGGTACTTATTGACCGGCAGGAAGGAGTCGACATCGTTTGGCTCAGGGAGCAATATAGGCTCAATCACGTGTGATATATGAAACCCGTCCAGGTGGACCATTACCGGAAGCAACACCTTCTGGTCTTCAGCGATACGGAAGGCGCACAGGATATTGTCGATTACATCCTGGCCGTTCTCGGTGAATATCTGTATCCAGCCGGTATCACGGCAGGCCATGGCGTCGGAGTGGTCGCCCCAGACGCTTAGCGGCGCCGATAAAGCACGGTTGACGACGGCCATAACCACTGGTAGCCGCATGGACGAAGCGATATAAAGAACCTCGTGCATCAGCTCCAGTCCCTGACCGGCGGTGGCAGTAAATGTCCTTGCCCCGGCGGCTGAAGCCCCGAGGCAGGCGCTCATAGCCGAATGCTCCGATTCGATGGGTATATATTCGGCATCCAGTTCTCCGTTGGCGACTAGCTCGGCGAGGTGCTCGACGATATGAGTCTGGGGGGTAATGGGGTAAGAGGCAACCACATCGGCGTTAGCCAGCCTGACCATCTCACCGATGGCGACGGACACCTCCATGCCCACCCTCTGCGACATTAATCCTCCTCCTTCATGGTTATAACCATAGTCGGGCACTCACGGGCGCAGATACCACACCCCTTGCAGTAGTAGAGGTCGGCTTCGAAGTAGCCCTCGGCGTTTTGCTGGACACAACCTTCAGGGCAGAAAATCTGGCAAAGGGCGCACTTGATGCACCTGCTGAAGTCGTAAATAGGCTTCTGCGAGCGCCAATCGCCGGTGCGGTACTGGCTGGCGTTACCCGGCTCAGTTACAATGCCGCCGATCTCTAAATCCTTCCAGGTCAGTTCATTCTCCGGTTTAGCCACTTATCTATTTCTCCTTGACCAATGTCTCTTGATAAGCCTTTTGCATGGCATTTCTGTTCTTTTCCGCTATGCGTCCGAACCGTCTCTCCAGGGGCTGGAAAAGGGATTCCAGGTTGACTATACCCGTCGCCTTAACTAGGGCACCAAGCATAGTGGTGTTAACGATAGGTATACCAAGTAGTTCACGGGCGATGCTGGTGGCGTCGATGATAGCTATATGCCAGCTGGAGCCGAGCCTGTCTTCGATGCTCTCCAGGGTTCCCCGGGTATTGATTACCAGCGTTCCTCGCTCTTTGAGTCCCGAGGTAACACTGACGATGCTAATCAGTCCCGGGTCAAGAACAACCACTATATCCGGCTCGGTGATTCCAGCCCGTATCCGGATGGGTTTCTGGCTGCTGATTCTGTTAAAAGCCTGGACGGGAGCCCCTCTCCTTTCCGGACCGAAGCTGGGAAAGGCTTGGGCGTATTTGCCCTCGTCTATAGCCGCCTGCGCCAACAGCTCGGCTGAAGTTACCGCCCCCTGGCCACCCCGGCCGTGCCACCTGACGCCAATAATATCGCTGGTATTTATAGCTACTACTCCTTGAAAATAAACTAAAACCGCCCCTGGAGCGACTTGAACGCTCGCACCCAGCTTCGGAGGCTGGCGCTCTATCCACCTGAGCTACAGGGGCTAATGATTGATTTTACACTATAACAGGCGTTGGTGCAAGAGGGGTAGAGAGACCGCTATTTATAGCTTGGACTCGGTCTTCTTGGGTGTGGTTACACTCCTTCGGAAGAGAGGCTTGAGCATCGTGGGCACGATTAATACGGTCAGAATGCTTAAGGCGACAGCGATACCGAATATCTCCCGGCTTATAGCGCCGGTGATGAGGCCGGCACCGGCGATGATTAAGCCTACCTCACCCCGGGGCACCATACCTATACCAACTATCATGCTGCCGGTATGTGATAACTTGCCCGCCAGTCTGGCTGGGACATAGCAGCCGGCTATCTTCTTTATATCAGCAATTGTTATAGCCATAGCCATAGTTATCTATTTGTTTATCAATAGACACTAAGATAATAATGAGTCAAAGGCAGATAAAACCAACCCATTAAAAGATATAAAAACAGATATAACTAAAATGAATGAATACAAAAAAGAAGTTGCCATTATTAAATCTCAAAAACAATGCCCTGTAGATATAGCCAAGAAAATATCCAATGATTACTTTGCTATATTCGGGGGCACCAACCAATTTTTAATTCATTACTTGTGATCTGCCCCCAGTAGTGATACCACTTCTTAAATCGTTGCCGTTGTCAAAATAGCCTCAGGTGCCGAAGGACGGTAACCCAGAGAACTATGAGGTCGTACCCCATTGTATTCCCTTCGCCATTGCTGAATCAAGACCTTAGCTTCCTCAAGAGTGGTAGAATATCTCCCTGTTAGGAAGTTCATCCCTAAGCTTCCCGTTAAAGGATTCAATATACCCATTCTCCCAGGGACTACCAGGTTCTATAAACAGGGTTTTCACTCCCAAACAACTCAGCCAGTTTCTTATCTCCCTGGCGGTAAATTCTGTGCCATTATCTGAGCGGATATGCTCCGGTATTCCCCTGGGTATAAACAGGTTAAACAGCCGGTCGATAACATCCTGGGAGGTAATACGTCGGCTGCTCCGGAGTGTAAGCCTTTCTGGCCATTTATCCCCCTTTTATCCTCCAGTCTAACATGACACTGGACTCGTTTATTTTGGGGGGGGGCAGGTCAGCTGGTCTTAATACTATTCGCTTTTAGGCTGAGCAGGCCTCACCTTAACTGCCTGCTGGCGACCATCACTTCCCCGACTCATCTCAAACTCCACTTCCTGCCCTTCTCTCAGGTCGGCAAACTTCACATCCTGAAGCTCGTTGCGATGGAAGAAGAGGTCTTCTTCCTGTTCCTCTGTCTTGATAAAGCCAAATCCTCGGTCCATGAGCCGTTTGATTGTACCCTTTAGCATTGTAAACCTCCCTTTAAATCCACTGGATAGATTTCAACATTATAATACCCCTACTATCAGGATAGTGAATGATGACCCCCTCACCAAATACGAGCTCATCTGTTTACCTCTTTACTTTTAGCTACCGATACCCTCAAGTGGTCAACCTTAGTTATCACCACTTCGTCTCCGGGTACCGCTCGGCCAGCCTCTAATATGGCCGTCCAGAGCTCGCCCTGAATGAGGACTGTTCCTTTAGGATTCATGACTGTCTTGACTTCGGCAGTCTTTCCTATCAGTTCCTCCCTACCAGCAAGTATCTCCCGTCGGTGTGCTCTAATTCCTAAAGTAATTGCGACGGCAAAGAAAGCAGCAATAGCAATTGCAATGAGAGCAACTAGCCACGGGTCCACTTGAAACCAACTCGAATCTATTTGCAATAACGGAGACCTCAAATTAGTATTGGCAAACCAAGATTGGAAGAACTCGACCAATTATTCTGGCATATTATCCTTGTGGCGTGGGCCAACATACTGCACTATAACATGTCACTCTTATCTTTTCAATACGGGGAAAGACCCATAAAAAGCGTAGTGTGATGCGGAGTGTATTTCGATATTGGGGAGATAAATCGAAACATGTTCAGATCAAGGTAAAAATCAGCTAAATTGTCAGGCCAAGACCACCAATCCGGCACTGACAACGCTCGCTTCACAGCAAAAACATATGACAAGGATTGAAAAAGATGTGGTCAGCCATCTTGGCAGGTCAGTTCATAAAGACTTTTTCCGGAAATATATTGAAGAATATATTTTGCCATTTTCTAACGATTTTGTCCATTTTGCCATCAAGCACGAAAAAGCTCTTAGTACTGGGAAAGCTTTTGCAACAGATATGAGCAAGAAAGGCTATGTTGATATTGAGAGTAGATTAAGAACTTGAACACTAATGTTTTTTCCATTCCTTTTCTGTCCTATTTTGCTAACGGATTTGCTAACGGACTTCTCGCTACATTAAAAAACCAAACGGTACTAAACAGTACATTCCAAAGCTAAATCTCTAACACAGAGGTATGGAAAACTACTCATATTTTACCCTTTGGGGCATACTTTTTGTATCTCTTAATCAGTAGGTTACAGGTTCGAGTCCTCCGCGGCTCACCACAAAGCTAGATAAGCAACTGACTTGGTTGAAGTTGCAAAGCTGGGTCAAGGCTAGAGGTAATGGCTTTGTCTACTCCATCCCTGATTTCCTGCCGTAGAGCCTGTCCTTCCATTGGATACCGGTGCCGACGATGCGGCATGATCCGGCGTAAAGAGTGTCTAGGAGAAGGAACGAAAACCCGACCGGATGCATCAGGGTGGAGATAAACGGGCTTCTGAAGTGGCTGTCTGCCAGCCAGCGCATAACCATAACGATCGATACCTGAAAGATGATGACGTTTCGCCAGGCGCTTGGGGTGGGAAATACGAAAAGCTCATTCCATAGCGCGTAGAATGGTGACAGGAAGAATATATAACCGGCGATAACCAATGCAGCCAACGCCAACGGAGATATCATTGCCACCGAGTATATAGAGCGGGCCAATCCCTTCCAGGTATCTCCCAGGTTGCGGTACATATTGCAGGAGACTACCGATGATAAATCAACCGTTATATGACGGCCACCGTGGCGGTTGGTCTCTATCCCCAGCCATATGTCCTCCAGTATCCTGGACTTTACCGCCTCATGACCGCCGATGCGCCGGTACTCATCTCTGGGGAAGAAAAGGAACTGACCGATAGCCAGGGACAGCTTCGGTATCTTGGAGAGCTGGAGCCACCATATCGGTAACCAGCTCATAATGATAAAGTACCATACCGGGGTGGCGATCTTCTGAGGCAGAGAGTTGGCGATCTGGCGAGGGAACCCCGAAAGTAACGAGGTCTTCAGCTCAAGAGCCAGCGAGAGCACACTGCGCAACATATGTGGGGCGTGTGTGGTATCGGCGTCAGTAAACAGGAACCAGTCTCCCCTGGCTTCACTGGCTAGCTGATGGCAGGCAAAGGGTTTGCCCACCCAGCCTTCGGGGAGAGGCTTCCCTTTAATCAGGCGGATGCGGTTATCACCGGATGCTATACGCCTGACAATAGCCGATGTATCGTCAGATGAGTTATCGTCCAGTACCAGAATCTCGAAATTGGGGTAGTCTTGTTGCTGCAGCGATTCCAGGCAGGAAGCTATATTTGCCTCCTCGTCTCTGGCGGGAATAAGAACGGAGACGAGAGGTGCCGGTTCCGGCACCTTGCTGCTTGAAAGGGGTACCCTGAGGCTTCTCAGGTTAAGGATAAGATTAACCAGAAAGCCTAACAAGAAACCGGCTATTATCAATTGATATAGCATAACGTAATACCTTTATAAACTAGGTTTCCCGCCTTCTTGACTGGAGCCAGTTGACAAGATTCATCTTAAAAACCGGTAGAGCCTGCAAACCCTGACGCTGTTTTATGATGAACAGGGTCAGCACGCAGAGCATAAATAGAAATTCCCAGGAAACTCCCCTGCTAATAAGTAAATAAACAAACGTACCTACCGGACCGGAAATTGCCACCCAGGAGTGTTGCTCTATGAAGAGGAAGCCCAGTACGGTAAAAAGGACATAGGCAAATAGTATATCGGGTTGAGGCAGAGCCATGAGGACGCCAAAGGTAACGGCTACCGACTTACCGCCTTTGAACTGGAGTATCGGGGAGAAAGCATGCCCCAGTATGGCACTTAACCCTACCGCCATAACCACCACGGTAGGCAGACCGAGGATTAAGTGGGATATCAATACGAAAGGGACGCCTTTGGCTATGTCCAGCAATACAGCAGTGAGCCCCAGCTTGATACTCCCGGCAAGAAAAACGTTAGCTGAGCCCGGGTTGCCGTCTCCATAGCGGGTTATATCTTTTTTCAGCCGCCAGCGACCCAGCCATACCGCAAAGGGGCAGGCGCCCAGCCAGAAAGCCGCCGTAGCCAGCAGTATTGAATAAAGTACTTCCATATAATAAAGGGCTGAAATATTTTTAACCTAAAATACCACAGAAAGCAAAGTATTACAATATGTATGCAATAAGAACTCGACCTTTTTCTTGGCAAAGAAACGTTAAATGGCACGCTCCACCCTTTTATTAACCGGCATAACCGCCGCTATATATTAAACCAAACTGGCCGGGTTGTTCCTTGAGTTTTCTTCCGTATTCGTTGATTATAACGGCTATCAGGACTATTAAATCGACATAGAAGAAATAAGGCCAGAGACTACGCCAGGCAAAGAACAGGGGCAATATAGCCAGTATCGGCCCGGTATTAGGGTAGCGGAGACAGTAGCGGAAGTACCAGATGATAGCCAGACCGAAGACGACAAGCTCTAGCATACTAAATATAAAGGGCGATCGGGTATCGACGATGCCCCCGGTAACCAGGGTGATTATGCCGACGCCCAGCGGGAACAGATTATCCGTCATGGGGGACATCACCGAGGTCAGCCATAGCTTGGGGTCGCCTATAATATACGGCGCGTTGGCAATAAGGAATACCCCGGCGATAATAGCCAGGGAAGATAGCAGCTTCTTCAGCCCTTCCTCCCTGAATATAAGTATGAGATAGAAGGGAAGGAAAAACCAGGCTACCTGCTTGATAGCAACGGCTATGCCCATGCACAGGGCGGGTAACCACAGCCTTTTTCTGGGTAGTATCCATGCCAGGAGCAGGAAGGGAAAGCACAGGAAGCCGGTCTCTCCGGCGGCCAGGGAGTTCCAGAACTCAAGACTGATAAGAAAGGCGGCAGCTATAAAAATACGGAATCTGGGTGGAGCTCGCCATACGGCATAAGCAAGCACCGGCAGGATGATAAGAAAGTAGACCAGCCTTAGGTCGCCAATGCCCAGCAAAACGAACGGAGCCGGCACCAGGAAACAGCCAGCGGGATAACCCAGCTTGGATTCGAGCTCGGGGGGTATATTCTCGGGGTTGTCTACCGCCTCCTGCGATATAAGCTCTATCTGCTCCGTCTCCGGATACGGGAAGACCTCGGCGAACCTGCCCTCTCTTAGCGGGGTCAGCTTGTCAAGAGGGACGTCGTATTCGACAAGGGCACTGGCGATATTGGCTTCGGCGTAGGGGTTATCGCCGTCGATGAAGTTCTCAGTAGCCTGGTGGCACAGGGCGGAAGCATCGTTATAGGCGAAGGTATTGTCAAAAGAGGTGAAGACCTGGGACGTGTTTTCGCCCAGTATGTCAATATCGACCGAGGCAAAGCCGATGGTAAAGCCCACGGTGAACTCTATTAACCCTACTAAGAGTAGGGCGATGAAGATGGTCACCGAGGTCGGTTTGAGCCAGCGTATCTGGTTCTGCAGCAGCCTGTCCGTTGCCGGGACGGCGATTATGAAAAGGACGGCGAAAAATACCAGCCAGACAACAGAACCCGATATCAGAAGGACGGGGCTGTTAACCACGAAGCCGATACCGGAGAGAGCCGAGGCGACAAGCTTGATGACGACGGCAATAAAAAAAAGCGATATTCTGGGTGTGGGGTGGGTGCGGGAATAAAGGCTCTTAATTCTGCTGAACAGGGACTTGGCACCGCTCTCGCTGTCTGTTACTTGCTCGGGCATATATGCGCACTTCGTCCGTGGTTTTTGGTTATAGATACAATAAGCAGGTTGCCTGTCTTTGTCAAGGGTATAAGCCTGCAACTTTGACGGACGTGGTGCTATGGGTTAAAATCAGGCAGGCAATACAGGGGAGACTATGTGATGACGGTTGACCTGGATAACCCTCAAAATTATAAAGGGCCCGGTGTAGAAGAAATACTGGGCCATTTACGGCAGTTCCCGGAGCAGTGCCGGCGCGCCTGGGAGCAGGCTCTAAGGCTTGACCTGCCGCAGGATTACAGGGAGATAGACAAGGTTGTTATACTGGGCATAGGCGGCTCGGCTATCGGCGGGGAGATAGCCAGCCGCCTCGTTCTAACCGAAAGCAAGGTACCCGTCTGGGTGCATCGGGACTATAACCTGCCTGTTATCCCGGATGATAAAACCCTGGTTATCGCATCAAGCTACTCCGGCAACACCGAGGAAACCCTGTCCGGGTTTACCCAATCGCTGGAGACGCCGGCTAAGAAAATCGTCATTACCACAGGCGGCAGACTAAAACAACTGGCGGAAGATAATAACATACCGGGTTTCATCATAGACTATAAAGCGCCTCCGAGGATGGCTTTCCCTCATAGCTTTATTCCCCTGGTAGGCATATTCCAGAAGCTTGGACTGCTTGAGGACAAGACGGCGGATATTGAAGAAATGCTCGAAATATTGAGAAAGTTAAGAGGGGAGTATATTGAAACTGCACCGCTTGTATCCAATCAGGCGAAGCAACTGGCGACAAAACTGCGAGGGCATATAGTAGTAGTCTACGGGGGTGGGGTACAATCGGCGGTAGCCCGGCGCTGGAAAGCGCAGTTTAACGAGAATGGAAAGACCTGGGCGTTTTTCGAGCTCTTCCCCGAGCTCAATCATAATACAGTCGTCGGCTATAGGTTCCCCTCAGAAATGAAGGGGAAGATATTCGTCGTTCTATTGCGTTCCGCCTTGCTTCACCCGCGAATCTTACGGCACTACGAAGCGACGACCGGGCTGCTGGCTCGGGAGGGAATAAAGCACGAATCCGTAGCCGCGGAGGGGAAGAGCGCCCTGGCACAGGTGATGAGTCTGGTTCTTCTGGGGGATTATCTCACCTGCTATCTGGCGGTATTGAATGGGGCAGACCCGGCGTCGCTGGATGCCGTGGACTTCGTTAAGAGCTACCTCGCCCGTTATACGGACTGAGTCGACCAATAGGGCAGACCGGGATAGAAATTAATGAAAGCTTTAATACTGTGCGGGGGCAGGGGAACAAGGCTGATGCCTCTTACCCGAACCATGCCCAAACAGCTTCTACCAGTGGCTAATAAGCCTATCCTTTTCTATCTTCTGGAACAGATTAGAGAGGCTGGTATCAATGATATCGGCATAGTTGTATCTCCGGGGACGGGTAGCAGGATAAAGGAAGCCGTCGGTGACGGCTCAAGGTGGGGTGCCAGTATCACCTACATTGACCAGCCAGAGCCACTCGGTCTGGCTCACGCCGTGATGATGGCTCAGGGTTTCCTCGGCGATGCCTGTTTCCTTATGTTATTGGGCGATAACCTCATTGAATGCGCTGTTGGGGAGCTGGTTGACCGGTTCAATACTGGCAGGGCGGATGCACTCATTACCCTTAAAGAGGTGACAGACCCACGCCAGTTCGGGGTGGCTGAGGTTAACGATAAAGGGGAGGTAGTTTGCCTGGTTGAGAAGCCCAGGGAGATAAAGAGCAGACTGGCGATAGCCGGGAGATATATATTCACCCCGGAGATTCATCAAGCGGTTGCCGGGATAAGGCCGTCTTTCCGGGGCGAGTTGGAGATTACCGACGCTCTGCAAAAGCTAATAGAGATGGGCAAAAAGGTCACCAGCTATACTCTTCAGGGGTGGTGGTTTGATATCGGCACCAGGGAAGGACTTTTAAAAGCAAACAGCACTGTTCTCGATACCTGCCTGAAGGCGGATATAAAAGGCAGTCTGGATGCGAAGAGCCAGGCTTTGGGAAGGGTGGCAGTCCAGCAGGGGGCAAGGGTGGTGGATAGCACAATAAGGGGGCCGGTGTCTATCGGTGGGGGTTGCCGCATAAAGAGCTCTCTTATAGGACCATTCGTCAGTATCGGGGACGGGGCGGTGATAGAAGGCTCGACGATAGAGCATTCTATAATCCTGGAGGGTTGCCGTATATATAAGACAAGGCTAATCTGCAATAGCGTTATCGGCAGGAACACGAAGGTAACCGCAAAAGGTGGTGCCTCTGGTGTGATTGAGCTTTTCGTCGGCGACGATGATAGGGTTGAGTTATAATCGGGCATAGTCCGCTTGAGACGGCAGTATTGTGCAGTCTTTATGTCGGGCACCCTACATGATGACAAAGGGCACAATGGCAGCTATCAAGCCTATGGAGACGACGGCGATGGTGAACAGGTTGTATCTGAGATTATAGTTGCCCAACAGAGAGGCATCATAATAGCCGTCTACACCCTGGTCCCGGTACATCTTCAACAACCCGTTTATCAGCATCAGCCTCGTTTGCTTTCCCCTCAGTAGCCCGAGTATTACTACGGTGTTGACCACTATCAGGAGGGCGACAAACAGAACCATAACGATTGTCGTTGTGGTAGTCTGGTCGTCGGTAGACGCCATTATGGAATTGGTCGCCAGAACCACCAGATTGAGGAGAATGGCGGTGAGTATAAAGACTGTATCGGTACGGGTGTTCTGCTGAAGTTCGCTTATAATATGCTCGTGGACTCGCTCTATCATATGTCCTCCTTTCCCTAAGTATACGGTTTTAACTGTATAAGGTTCAACTTAGCTCCTGAACTGCCTGGATTTCTTTAGCACCAGCATTATTACACCCACTAGAGCTAGGTCTATCCCGATCAGGATAAAGAAGTTTATCGAGATATCAGACCAGCCGCCGCCCTGAAGGCTGAGCTCGACTACCGGCTGTAGGGCGTAATAGGTGGGGAATATCTTTCCTATCCATTCCGGTATCTGGGGGAACATATAGATAAAAACCGGGGCAAAGAGAAAAATACCACCCGACTTCCAGACCGTGAAAAGGGTGGTGATGTCCTTTATCAGGGCGCCGAATATTAGCCCCAGCTCGACAGCCATTATGGCGCCGAAGAACAGCACCATAACCAGCAGCAGTGAATGGGCGCCAAAGGCGTTGTTCAGAACCAGGATGGCAATACCAAGAAAGGTGCTGAGAACGATGCCCAGGATTGCCTTGGATATAAAAATGTCGCCGATTGAAGCCGGTGTGATAACCATCGCCTCCAGGGTTTTCTTCTGTTTTTCCTCTATCAGCGAGGTCGACGGCAGCATTAGCCCGCTGAAGAAGACTCCCATTAGCACCAGAAAGGGCAAAAGCCGCTCATTCCAGGGAACGCTGGCTTCTTCGCCAAGGGTAACCGATTCTATATCAACCGGCACCTCCTGCCCGGCCAGCTCTCTCACCAGGTTGGCTATGGTTACCGATATTATAGTGCGGTTCTTAGCCAGGCTTTCTCCCCAGATATAGCCCTCAATTGTCACTGCTTCTCCCTGCGTAACCGCATCGTCGAAGTTATCGGGCAGGGCTATGCCTATATCGACGGCGCCGCTTGAGGTCGCCTGCTTGAGCACGGTAAGAGAATCATAGACCTTGGTGGTAATGGAGTCTAGCTCCTGGGCGCTTGCCACCAGCTGGGAATTACCTTCGTCGAAGATACCGAGCCTGGGCTTCTCGGAAAAGAAAGTGCCAAAGGCGAGGGTTGCCACCAGTGTAAAACCGATGGGGGCAACGACAGCCCAGACAAACATAAAGCTCTTTGGCCCGTGTATGAACTCCTTGCTTAGCAAAACGGAGATGCGCCTTAGATTCATTGGAACCTTCTCCTCAGTGCCATGATGCCACCCCATATTATAACAACATTGAACCCCAGCAGTATCAGGATGTTAGCCCAGGTATCGCTCCAGCCGGCATTGAAATTGGACGCTTGGTGGATGGTGTCAGCCAGATAATACGAGGGAATGGCTTTAGCCCAGTCCGTAATGATGCCCGGGAACATTATGCCGAATGACGGGATGCTGTAGATGAGCAGGGCGGTAATGCCCCAGCCCATAGATGACAGCATATCTCTAGCCAGGGAGGCTATCAGGAAGCCAGTGCCGATAAACAGCGTGCTCCCCAATAGTAGTGCGATTATGGTGATGAGCGGCTGGTTATTAAGGCCACCGACGATTGCCATAAACAGTACCCCCTGAGTGAAGGCGAGGCTGACACCCATAATAAGTTTGGCGGTAAAGAGCTCCCGGGCGCTCATCGGGGTGACCAGTAGGGCGCGGATGGTGCCCTGTTCCACCTCTTCGCTAATCAGGCTGGCAAGTCCCATCATCTCAAACATTATCAGCATGATTGCCAGGAGGATACGCATGCGGTCCCGTATCGGTATCTGCTCTCCCAGCATATCCCGACCCAGAACCTCGGCCGATATATCAATTGCCAGCGACTGCCCCGTCTGGAGGTAAGCCAGCTCTCTTACCATGGTCTCAATGGCACCCTTCACCTCGTCGAGGGTATCCGTTGAGAAGTAGAGTATTATCCAGGGCTTTTCCCCCGAGGCGAACTTCTCCATTATATCCGCCGGCAGGGCTATCCCGGCTTGGTATATCCCATCCGTTACAGCCTCTTTGAGAGATTCCTCGGACTCAAAGAGCACAATGTCCAGCCCTTCCTCTTCTTGTATCAGCTCGAAGACGGGTGGTAGTACCGGGGCGTAGAGACCTATCTCCAGCTCCTCGTTAACCGAGGAAGGCATTACGAAGTATATAATGAGGTAGAAAAATATACCGATAAAAGTTATATAGGCGTAGAAGCGGTTTCTGAAGAAGAGGGCGAAGTCCTTGGCCACCAGTGCCTTTATGACGCCAAGGTTCATTCAGTGAGCCTCCGCCCGGTAATCTTTATGAAGATATCCTCCAGGGTGGCTTCTTCACTGTGCAGGGTGACCACCTTCTCCTTGGTGAACAGCCCGTGAATAGCCTCTGCCGTCTGAGGGGTATCCAGGTCAATCTCTCGGCTCTCCAGGTTGCCGTCCTTGCCGCTGACCCTGGCTTTAAGCGCCCGCTTGCCATATTGCTGTTTCAGATTATGTGGCGTGTCCAGGACTACGATTTTACCCTGGTTCATAAACGCCACCCGGTCGGAGAGTTTATCGGCTTCCATCATATCGTGAGTGGTCAGAAAGATGGTGGCGCCCCGCCCCCTTTCCTCGAGAATGATATTTCGTATGGCTTCGGATGATGTCGGGTCGAGGCCGACGGTCGGCTCATCGAGGAATAGAATCCGGGGCTGACTGACCAGCGAACGGGCGACCATGAGGCGCTGTTTCATGCCCTTGGAGTAGTTTTCCACCCGGTCTTTCTCGCGGCCGGCAAGCCCCACCCTTTGCAGCAGGGCGTAGCCGTCAAAGGATTTGACGCCAAAAAGGCGAGCGAACAGGTTGAGGTTTTCCAGGGCGCTCATCCGCTGGTAGAGGTTGGTATCCTCAAAGCAGACGCCAATCTCAGCCTGTACACGCTCGACGTTCTGGGCAACATCCATACCGAGCAGGGTCGCCCTGCCCGCTTTGGGCTTGAGCTGACCGGTCAGCATTTTGATGGTGGTTGTCTTGCCGGCGCCGTTGGGTCCCAGGAAGCCAAGAATCTCTCCCTTGGCCACGCTAAAGCTGATGTGGTCGACGGCTACAAGTTCGCCATAACGGTAGGTTAAATCATCGGCAATAATCACATCCTGTGCCATACCAACGCCTTTCCTGAACTAACTTAACATAATAAGGTACTGAGGGATAGATATATGGGTGAAAAGTAATTAAGAGGAGGGTTGGTAGCGCATACCGGATTCGAACCGGTGATCTCCTCCTTGAGAGGGAGGTGTCCTAAACCCCTAGACGAATGCGCCATCTAAAACATCTACCGCTATTTAAGCAGAATAGAGTGGTCTAAAATATAGGGCGATTATACACGTAAATAGATACTTTGTAAAACGGTATTAGCCTTATAGAGTTAAGAATATAAAAAGATGAGATATATAAGGGCAGGGGATACTAGACATAATAACAATGGTCGGGGTGAGAGGATTTGAACCTCCGACCACCTGAACCCCATTCAGGTGCGCTACCTGGCTGCGCTACACCCCGAAAAACCCTGTATGAAGATATTAGCATAACTTATCTTCACTATCAACAGGCTCTAACTACACCGAAACTTATCTTAAAAATAGGTTTCTGGTATAATAATTTTACATTTCGTTTGTTTGGGTATGGCGTTGGTCTTAATATATGGTAGAAGTCATCAAGGAGATGTTTAAACTGTGGCAGTCAGACAGATAAGGGTTGTCCCCGACGAGGTTCTGCGGCAAAAAGCCAAGAAGGTGCCCGCCATAGACGCCTCGATTCAGCGGCTTATTGACGATATGATAGTAACGATGCAGGAAGTAAATGGCGTCGGCCTGGCGGCGCCGCAGGTAGGGGTATCGCTGAGGGTTATCGTTCTTCAGATGCCCGAAGAGGAACCTTTCAGCATAGTCAATCCGGATGTAGTCAAGCGTTCCGGGGAGAGACAGGTTATCGAGGGCTGCTTGAGTATACCCAGCTATCAGGGGGAATTCAAGAGGTCGGAAACGGTAACGGTAAAGGGGCTGGACCGGGAGAGGAAGAAAATGAGAATCAAGGCTACCGATTTACTAGCCCAGGCGCTGGAGCATGAAATCGACCACCTCGACGGCATCCTGTATATAGACCGTATCGGTAGCGAGGGCAAGCTGTACAAGGTTGAAGCCGCCGGCAGTGAGACTGAACTGTAAGGTATGAATAAACCGATGCCGACACTGGGAGAGAGCAAGATACTGGTTCAATGCGATTTCGACGGCACTGTAACCGAGGAAGACATCAGCTTTCTAATACTGGATACCTTTGCTGATGGCGACTGGAGACAGTTGCTTGCTCAGTACCGGGAAAAGAAGATATCCGTCGGCTGTTTTAACACCAGAGCCTTCACCATGGTCAAAGAGGATAAGCCGACCCTGGAACAGTTTGTTAAGGAAAGATTTGAACTGAGGGCTGGGTTTCGTGAGCTGGTAGAGTATTGCCGGGGAAAAGGATTACGCTTCGTAATAGTAAGCAACGGCCTAGACTTCTACATAAGGACGATATTGGAGGCTATTGGGCTGGATGATATCGAGGTGTTTGCCGCCCAGGCTCGTTTTGGCACAGATGGCGTCGAAGCCCGATACCTGGGACCGGAGGGCAACGAGCTGCAGGACGATTTCAAGGAAGCGTATATCAGGCACTTTTTGAACAAAGGCTATCGTATAGCATACGTGGGTAATGGAGATTCAGATATACCATCAGCCAGGCTGGCTCACCACGTCTTTGCCACCGGGCAGTTGCTTGACTACTTTAAAGGGGAAAGCCTTGGCTGTACCCCCTTCACCGACTTCAATGATGTGGTTAGTGGGCTGGAGCTTCTGGAGCGATAGGCCAATCCCTCTGGCCGAAAATCTTGCTGCCGATTCTAACTATGTTAGCCCCTTCTTCTATGGCAATCCTGTATGAATTGGTCATGCCCATTGACAGGTACTTCATATCGATACCCGTTAGATTGAGGGCTTTTATAGATTCAAAAACCTTTTTCGTTTCGATAAAATAAGGCCTAGAGTCTTCCGGATTGCCGAAGCGGGGACCCATGGTCATCAAGCCAGCCACCCTGATATTCTCAAGCTGTGTGATGTCTTTTATCAAGCCCTCGGCTTCCTCGGGCAGGACGCCTGATTTCTGTCTCTCACGGCCGCTGTTTACCTCTACCAAGACCGGCATAACCTTGCCTATCTGAGCACACCTTTTATCGATTTCGCGGGCAATCTCAATGGAGTCGACGGTCTCTATCATATCGAATAGCCTAACCGCTTTTTTGACCTTGTTACTCTGGAGGCAACCTATAAAATGCCACTCCGCTCTACTGCCCACCAGCTCGCAGGCTGTTTCCGCTTCCTGGATATAGTTTTCGCCTATAATCCTTACCCCGGCGTCGATGGCTTCTAAGATCCTGGCCGGGGATACTGTTTTGGCCGAGGCAACCAGTTGAACCCCCTCGGGCAGTTCGCTTAGTATCCTCGCAACATTGTCTTTTATCGTCATAGCTTGATGCCGCACTGCGGGCAGTAGACCATACCCTTCTCTATAACATTCTCACAGCTAGGGCAGTAGCTTTTGGCAGCCTTTCTCCCCCGTCGTTTGCCACGGCTACTAGTGAGCTCTTTTAGCTTGCCCCGTCGCTTGAGGGATTTCAATTCCTTTTCGCTGATCAGGTTTTCGGCTATCTTAGGTTTAAGCTCATCGTCGACCTGGAAACTCTGGCGGCAGGCGCTACAGGTTATAATCTGGCGTTTTGAATACTGGAGGGTGGGAACGAAGTATAGGGTAAGCTTCTTCCTCTCCTGCTCGACAGAAAAGATGCAGTGTTTTTTGCACCCGGGGCATTTCATAATGATATAGCCCAGGGGGTCGTAATAGTTTTTATTGCCGAACAGAACGACCACAGTCTACCCCCGGTGTAATATAGCCACTTTTATTCTTTTTACCTGTGCCGGTATAGCCCGTCAGCCGGTTACTTCATTAATTAATGGTTGGATGTAATCAATAGGAATTGCAAAGTTGAGGTCTGTTATTCCTTCGCCTACATAGTCATCGCTAAAACCCCAGGTATTTATACCGATAACCTCGCCATTAAGGTTGACTAGTGGACCTCCACTATTTCCATGATTTACTGCTGCATCAGTCTGTATATATTCGTCACCAAATAAAGTTCGGACGGCTGATACTATACCTGTGGTAACTGTGACCTGTCCGGGAAGACCTAGTGGGTATCCAATAGCAACTACTTCCTCGCCGATAGTAACATCAGCCGATGAGCCCAGGGTAGCTGCAGGGAAGTCGGTGCGGCTGGAATCAATCTTAACCAATGCTGCATCTAAAGAAATAGAATGCCACCAGGTGGAAGCTGTATCATACTTAGTCCCATCCATTGTTGTGATTTCAGCCCAGGCGGCGTCTTCTAATACGTGCCTATTAGTTAGTACCCAGCCATCATCTGTAATTATCACACCGGAACCACTGCCGAGGTTAGTTTCAATCCTGACCACGGACGGCTCTACCATTGCTACCACGTCCATCACGGCGCGGTCATGGGCTTCCAGGGAAGAAACATCATCCTGCACCGAAGAGACATTGCCTTCCAGGGTGGAGACGTTCCCCTCCAGAGAGGAAACATTACCTTCTAGCGAGGAAACATTCCCCTCTAGCGAGGAAACATTCCCCTCGAGGGAAGAAACATCATCCTGCACCGAAGAGACATTGCCTTCCAGGGTGGAGACGTTCCCCTCCAGTGACGAGACGTTACCTTCGAGAGAGGAGACACCATCCTGCACTGAAGAGACACTGCCTTCCAGTGATGATAAATCGTCCTGTATGGTAGAGAAGTTACCTTCCAGAGCTGAAAGACTATTATCCAGAAGGGTGAAATCTCCTTCCAGGGCATTATAGTTTCCCTCCAGGACTGATATTTGGGATTGGGCATCCTTTAGCTTGCCGCTTTCCTGGATGTAGAGAACCCCGTTGATAGCAATCCCCGCTGTAAGAATGATGGCAACCGAAATAGAAATCCATTTATTCATTTTTTCTTCTCCTTTATTGGAATTTTCCCAGTAGCTGTTTTTTGAGGTGCTGGGTTGTCTGGCACTTAATTTATACCCTATAGCTGACATTGTCAATCAAGCAGGTGCCGGATAAACCACTTGAGATAGCTCTGGCGCGGTGCTATAGTATATTGAGGCTAAGCCCTGTCCCCTGACGGTAGTATATTGCCATGGGTTGGGGATTGGAATGCGGGGGAGTGCCGGAATTGGTAGACGGGCCAGACTTAGGATCTGGTGCAGCGATGCGTGTGGGTTCGAGTCCCACCTTCCCCAGTAGGATGTTGTAAAACGCTACCTTAATAGTAGGTGGCTGGTATTGACATAGAAGCCCTTTGAGTGTAAGCTCTCAACAGGTGAAAGCGAGTCTACATAACCTCTTAATCATGATTGTGTCTATTGGAATGAAACTCAAATAATTCCCTTTTGAAAAGGGAATATTAGGGATTATAAGGAACAATCAGAATAAGGGGGAACTAAAAAATGGTCAATAAAGAAGGTAAAACCACCGGGGAAGAAGGACCGAAGAAACCACCGCCTAAGATTCTGACGAAACCGCTGCCCATAATACTGGACGAGATGGAGGCTAATATCAGGGCAGCTGCTGAAGCCGCCAGGAGAGCCGAAGAGGCTTCTAGGATAGCCACCCGGGCGGCTAGTGAAGCAGAAGAAAGGGCGGAGGAAGCGCGCATGGCTGGAGAGACAGCGGCGCAAGAGGCTACTGCCGCCGCCGCCGAAGCCGCCGCTAAGGCAGTGGAAACGGCTAAAGCAGCTATAAAAGCCTCTGAAAAAGCAGTCGCCGAGGCGGAAAAGGCAGATAAGGCGGCTAAAGAAGCTGCTGAAGCGGCAACAAAATCAGCAGAGGAAGCCGCCGCCCGGGCTGAGGAAGCGGCTGCAAGGGCGGAGGAAACGGCTAGAGCGGCTAAATATGCTGCCGAAGAGGCTACTGAAAAAGCCGAAGAAGTAGCTCTTGCCGCCAAGGAAACAGCCGTGGCTGCAGCTAAGGCAGCCGAGGAAGCGGCATTAAGGGCTGAGGAAGCGGCTATATCTGCAAGAGAGGCAGTGGAACGTTCCATTGAAGCCGCCAATGATGCCGCCAAGCAGGCTGATAATACGACAAAATCAGCTAATGCGGCGGCGACAGAAGCGGCGGCAAAGATGACAGTGGAATTGGCTAAAAAGGCTGATGGAGCCGGCAGGGAAGCCAAAAAAGCGGCAGCTAGCGCCTTCCGCTTGGCTGAAGAGACCGCTCGGAAGGGTGAACTGGCCGATATGGCTGGGGATGAAGCTATTGAGGCGGCTACCAAGGTGTCAGGAATCCTCTCGGAAAGGGTTGACGAAGCCGGCAAAGATGCCAAAGAAGCGGCGGCTAAGGCATCTCGTGTTGCCGAAGATACAGCCAAGAAAGCGGGTCAGGCTGACATGGCTGGAGACGAGGCTCTGGCGGCGGCGATGAAAGCGATTGCCGAGCAGGCTGCCGGACGAGCTACAGAATCAGCCGTTACTGCCAAGGAAGCGGCGGCAAACGCCATTGAAGCTGCTATTGCCGCAGCCAGGGTAGCTGAAGAGAAGATGAAGATAGCCAAGGCGGCGGCGGCAGAGGCGGCCGAGAAAAAGACGATAGAATCGGCCAGGAAGGCTGATGAAGCCGGCAGAGAAGCCAAAAAGGCGGCGGCTATCGCTGCTAGACTGGCGCAGGAAGCTGCCAGAAAGGGTGAGTTAGCTGGTAAAGCTGGCGATGAAGCACTGGAGGCGGCAACCGGTGTTACGGGTGAGTCTGCCGAAAAGGCGGAAAAGGCTGGCAGGGAAGCTAAAGAGGTAGCGGCAACTGCGGCTCGTATTGCCGGAGAGGCGGCTGAGAAGGCTGAGCAGGCTGACATGGCTGGAGACGAGGCTCTGGCGGCGGCTATTGCCGCGGCTGGGGCACAGGCCATAGCCAAAGCTGAAGAGGCTAAGAGGGCGGCACGAGAAGCTGCCGCCCGGGCCGAAGAAATGGCTAGAGCTAAAGCCGAGGAAACGAAGAGAGTGGCTCAGGAAGCCGCCGCCCGGGCTGAGGAAATAGCCAGAGCCGCCCAGGCAGCGGCTGATACGGCACTGGCTAAAGCCGAGGAAGCCCTGGTGAGGAAGGTGGTAAAGAAGCTTACCCAGTCGGAGTGGATGATATATGGAGTCATAATTATACTGGCGGTAATATTTGGCTCTGTCCTGCTCGCGGTGGCTGTGGTTGTAGGGTTATAATAAACCACTGCTATGGCAGTATATAAACAGTCGAGCAGGGAGAACTATATTACATAATATATTAAGATACCAGCCGCCGGTTTCTATGTTTTGATTTTATAGCTGGCGGCTGGTATAATTAAGTCTCATGGATGTCGGCTAAGCAACCTCTCGTACCCATACCGGGGGAGGGGTTTTTGTTTAGTAGAACTTAGAGGGTGGCTATGGTTCCCGCCAGAGAAAAAAAGAAAGAAGAAGAGAAGCTGGAAACGATGCGCCATTCGGCGGCTCATGTTATGGCTGAGGCGGTATCGTCTATCTTCCCCGAAGCCAGGTTTGGCATTGGGCCGGCTATTGCCGATGGTTTTTACTATGACTTTGAACTGCCACGTCCGTTGACCCCCGATGATCTGCCGGTTATTACCGCCAGGATGGATGAAATAATAGCTCAAAACTTGACCTTTATCAGGGAGGAAATAACCAAAGAAGAGGCGAGGCAGCGATTCGCCGACCAGCCTTATAAGTTGGAGCTTATTAACGAAATCCCCGAAGATAAGGTGAGCCTGTACCGCCAGGGCGGTTTTATCGACCTGTGTCGGGGACCCCATGTCGGCTCTACCGGGGAGATAAAGGCTTTTAGACTGGCCAGTATTGCCGGTGCCTACTGGCGGGGAGACGAACACAATCCTATGCTACAGAGGATTTATGGTGTCGCCTTTGCCACCAGAGAGGCTCTGGAGGACTATATAAAGAGAATCGAGGAAGCCGCCAAGCGTGACCATAGAAAACTGGGGCGGGAGCTCGACCTGTTCAGCATTCACGAAGAGGCCGGGCCAGGGCTGGTATGCTGGCACCCCAAAGGGGCTACAGTCCGTCGGATAATAGAGGACTTTTGGAAGGAAGTGCATATCAAGCGTGGCTACGATATTATCTACACCCCGCATATCGCCAAGCTGGGCTTGTGGAAGACCAGCGGCCACTGGGAGTTTTACAAAGATTACCTGTACAGCCCGATGGAGGTGGAGGGGGAGGAATATGTTATCAAGCCGATGAATTGCCTTTATCACATCCTGATTTACAAGACCCGGCTGAGGAGCTACCGTGAGTTGCCGTTGCGCTACGCCGAGCTGGGTACCGTTTACCGCTATGAGCGCTCCGGAGTGCTCCATGGCCTGTCAAGGGTAAGGGGTTTTACCCAGGATGATGCCCATATATTCTGCCGCTTTGACCAGTTGGAAGACGAGGTGGTCGCTGTCCTGGACCTAGCTATGTTCATGACAGATACCTTTGGCTTCGCCAATTACCAGGTGTTGCTCTCCACCCGTCCGGGAAAATACACCGGCACCGTACAGATGTGGCAGGAGGCTACCGAGACCCTGGAGCGGGCTCTGGCCCGTAAGAAAATAAAATATGAGATAGACCCCGGCGAGGGTGTCTTCTACGGGCCCAAGATAGACGTCAAGTTTGAAGACGCCATCGGCCGGGCGTGGCAGGGGCCCACCATACAGGTTGATTTTAATCTGCCCCAGAGATTTGACGTTGTCTGCATCGGTGAGGATGGCAAGGAACAGCCGGTGGCGATGGTGCACCGGACGGTACTGGGTAGCATGGAGCGCTTTATGGCATCGCTAATCGAGCACTACGGCGGTGCTTTCCCGGTGTGGCTGGCGCCGGTTCAGGTAGCCATTATCCCGGTGGCTGACCGCCATATTGAATACGCAAGCAAGCTGCAGAGTGAGCTAAAAGACGATAGTATTCGTGTTGAACTGGACGACCAGTCAGGGACGGTGAACCACAAGATTCGCCAGGCACAGCTTAACAAGGTGCCGTATATGCTGGTTGTCGGGGATAAAGAGATATCTGCCGGCACCGTCTCTGTTCGCTGTCGCAGTGGCCAGCAGAAGAACGACATCCCCTTTGCCAGCTTCAAGGAGTCTGTCATGAAGGCTATAACGGATAGGGATAAAGAGCTGGCATTATAACTTGATTAGCATAAACTACTGTGCTATAGTCATTTACAATAAACTTATACTTGTGGGAGGTAAACAGAGAAATCATAAAAGAACTACGTGTTAATGAGAGGATAAAAGGCACGGAGTTTCGCCTCGTCGGGGAAAAGGGTGAGCAGCTAGGCATCATGCTTCTATACCAGGCAAGAGAGGTAGCAAAAAAGCAAAGTCTTGACCTGGTTGAAGTGGCACCGGCGGCCAAGCCGCCAGTGTGCCGTCTTATGGACTACGGCAAGTATAAGTACGAACAGACAAGGAAAGAACGCGAAGCCAGGAAAACCCAGAAACTGTCCTTACTGAGGGAAGTAAGGATGCGCCCCAAGATCGGTGAACACGATTTTGTAGCCAAAGAAAAGTCGGTAAAGAGGTTTTTAGAGGGTGGCGACAAGGTTAAGGTGACTATAATGTTCAGGGGGCGTGAGAACACTCACCCTGAGCTTGGCTTACGGTTGCTGGATAGGGTAACGGAGTCGTTCAAGGAATTAGCCCTGGTGGAAAAGCAGCCAACCAGAGAAGGGGCTAGGTTGCATATCATACTGTCGCCACAGACGACTCAAAAGAATAAGATAAAGGAAGAGATAAAGCAAAAACAAGATGCCAAAGCTTAAAACACACAAAGGTGCCAAGAGCCGATTCCATATTACCGGTAGCGGTAAGATTATGCGTACCAAGGGTGGTAAGAGCCACCTGCGCCGCCGAAAATCCAAGCGTGCCAAGCGGCTTTTTGACGAGACAATACCCCTGCATGCTCACGATAGGGTAAGGATAAAGAGGCTTATACCCTATGGGGCTAGTTAGACAGGAGGAGCATTTTGCCACGAGTAAAGAAGGGTGTAACCAAGCACAGGCGACATAAGAAAGTCCTGGCTATGACTAAAGGACATCGGGCGACCAGCCATTCCCTCTATCGCCGTGCCCATGAGTCTATGCTTCACTCACTGAGCTATGCCTACAGACACCGTCGTGAACGCAAGGGGGATATGAGGCGGCTCTGGATTTCACGGATTAATGCCGCCAGCAGGGCATACGGTATTCCATATAACCAGCTTATGAGCGGTCTGAAAAAGTCCGGGGTTAGCATAAACCGCAAGGTGCTTGCAGATATGGCGGTCAGGGACTCGGATTCTTTTGCCCGGCTGGTACAAATCGGCCAAACAGCTTAAGGATAAAGTTCAATCATAGACAACTCCCCACTCGATAAAATGACAGCCAACCCTGTTTGCTCCAAAGTGAGTGTAAAATTAATGACTGTAGCCCAAGAAATAACCAGCTATGCCAGTGCCTTGTTTGATGTTGCCGGAGCCACTAAACTGCCTGATGGCTTCAGATTGATAATCGTTGGCTTGGAGTCAACACCGGAGCGCGACCTTGATGAATTCCGACTTAAGGTCGGTAGCTGTCAGATATCTGGCTTTGAAAGATATGCTCGGCCTAAATTAGAGTCACTGCTGAATTTCATCAGAAAGCAGGGTTTTACCACTGAGCTTGCTGGACGATGTGGCTACCCCTTGGGAGAAGAAATAAACCTAAAGGAGGCGGCAGTTCGGGCCGGGTTGGGGAATTGGGGTAAAAGCACCCTGGTACTGCACCCCAAATACGGTAATCGGCTCCGATTTATGGCTTTAAGGACTGATGCCCCGCTGGAATCACAAACTGAAACATATCCCATAAGAGTGGAAAATCCCGTTTGTGATGGGTGCACCATATGTATTGATGCTTGCCCAGAAAGAATTCTAGAGCCCTATCGCATGCCTGAGACTACTCGCTGCCTGGCTAATGCGGCTCGCATGGCTAATAAGGATGGCAGACTTATCCCCTGCGATATATGCTTACGGCTGTGCCCTGCCAATAAAGAATACTAGAACCAAGAAACGTCCCTGGAGGGATTCGAACCCACGACCCGCTACTTCAGCAATTGTGACAGATCTATCCCCCAAGAAGAAACTTACCGAGGCATACGGTTTGCTGCGCGTTGGGATGAACCTCGGCTGGGCAACCGGCCCGGCAATAGGAGGGTATCTGGCCATTTCTGTACCATACAGCTAGCTTTTTGGAGTGGCCGCTTTATTAACTGCCCTTGCTTTTATAATCGTGTCATTCTCCCTCAGAGAAACCTATACAAGGCCAATCAACAAGCTAGACTTAAGAGGTATGTCATCGGTAGTAAGGGATAGTTCATTCATGGTATTTTCCCTTTCTATAAACATAGGTAACATCAACATGGAAAATATAGATAATTTGATTATGAGGGATTTTAAACCACAAGATTTGCTCCAAGCCTCTAATATATTAGCAAGCTTATTTAGAGAAAGGTATCTAAAAATTGCCAAATTATAAGAAGAAGAAATGGCAAGCTTTATAATAGAGACCGGCGAAGTGCCTCTATATGCTTATCCTGGATATATAGTTGCTGAGAAAAATGGTGAAGTATTGGGATTAATAATGCTCAGCTGGTTCAAGCAGGAAAAACCAAAGGTTGCAACAAAGATATCAAAGATATTCAGCTATGGCTGGGTTACAGCCATGAAACTGCTCATCATGAGATATTTATTTCCAGAAACACCTAAAGGAATACCTGCCATGTGGCCGGAATAGCCGTAAAAGAAATCATAACTCCACACATGGTCCTTATGCTGGGGCTTGAGCCTGATACATGACCCGTCATTCAGCCATAATCTACCTCTCTTGGGCTGCCTCTTTGAGAATGGAGTTATCAAGACTAAGATCAGCTACCAGCCGCTTTAGGCGGGAGTTTTCTTGCTCCAATTCCCTGAGCCCTTTGACCTGCCCTATTCGCATGCCGCCATACTCTTTGCGCCAGCGGTAGTAGGCACAATCACTTACCCCGATCTTCTTCCAGGCTACAGCTAGTGTATCTCCCTAGCTTAAGTAAACCTCTGCTTCCCTTAGCTTATTAATGATCTGCTCCGGAGTGTAAGTCTTCTTGGTCATTTATCCCCCTTTCTTATTTCTAGTCTAACATAACACTGGACTCGTTTTTTTTTGGGCAGGTCACTATAATTGACCCATTTAAAAAGGCTCAATTAGATAAAGAGAATGTTGCCCAATTAGAGTTATAGCTATGACAATGGGAGATGGAATAATGGCTAAATCAACCAAGTTTAAACTGAACCATAAAGACCGCTCTTTATGGCTTGGACTCGGTCTTCTTGGGTGCGGTTACACTCCTTCGGAAGAGCGGCTTGAGCATCGTGGGTACGATTAATACGGTCATAATGCTTACGGCGACGGCGATACCGAATATCTCCCGGCTTATAGCGCCGGTGATGAGCCCGGCACCGGCAATGATTAAGCCTACCTCGCCCCGGGGCACCATACCTACACCGACTATCATACTGCCGGTGTGCGATAACTTGCCCGCCAGTCTGGCTGGGACATAGCAGCCGGCTATCTTGCTGATAATAGCCAGGGCTATCAACGCCAGTGCCGGTAGTATTACCGCCCATATCAATCTTAAATCAACCTGCATGCCGAGGTAGGCAAAGAAGAAGGGCGCCAGAAATAGCATTACCGGACGGGCACCCTGTAGAATCTCCTTCCTTTCTACTGTGGAGGCAACCATAAGTCCGGCGGCGTAAGCGCCGATAACGGGGTGGAGGCCGACCAGGGTGACGAGAAATGAAATCAAGAGAGCCACGATTAGAGCCATAATGGGCATAATGCCCGATTTCTTAAAGGGACCCAGAATAAATCTGGAGATGAATTTGTGGCCGAAGACGCCGATGGCAAGAAGTGCCAGCCAGACGGCAAAACCGATAAGACCGGTCATGACCGAACCCAGGGCACTGAACTCGCCGGTGTTGGCTATGGAGACAACCACTGAAAGGATTACCAGCCCGATTATGTCATCGATGACGGCGGCAACCAGGATAATCATACCCTCTTTTGAGTTGAACCGTCCCATGTCCATCAATATACGTACGGTAATGCCGATGCTGGTGGCGGTTAGTACGGCACCGATAAAAAGCCAGCCGACCATGCCAATATCGGGAAAGAAGTACATAGCGGCGAAGTAGCCGAAGGTAAAGGGCAGGATAACACCGCCGATGGCTACCAGGGCACCGGTAAAGCCGTGACTCAGGAATGACTTGACATCCGTTTCCAGGCCGGCGATGAAGAGGAGGGCGATAACGGCTATCTGGGAGATAATCTCCATAGGGGCGAACCCGTGCAGGGTGACGCCGCTATCGACAAACTGGCCATTTATGGTGGCGAAGTTGAGGATTATGGGGTCGTTGAGAAGACCACCCAAAGCAAAGGGTGAGATGATGATGCCTGCCAGGAGCTCGCCGACGACAGCCGGCTGTTTCAGATAACGCTCGGCTATCCTGCCGCCGATAGCGGCGGCTAGCAAAACCAAGCCAAAGGTCAGTATGAACTTAAAGTATATCTCGGTTTCCATCGGTTTCGGGGGACGAGTGTAATTATACCAAAACTATTATATAAATAATAAGCTTAGCACTATCATATGGGGGTTTGCAAAGCGTGACGCCAGTCAGAAGCTGTGTTAACTAAACGTCTTGGCGTAGCTGGGTGCAGCGGCTATTAAAGATTGACCGGCTCTGATTCGGCGACCAGAAAAAGGGCATCCCCCTGGTGAATCTGGTATCCGGACTGTGGATTGATAATCATAGCCCTATCTACTTCGGGCAACTTATAGACAATATCGGCGCTTAGTTGCTGCTGCAACTCTTCAGTGTAATCGGTCTCTACCGCCAGGAGTAAAATGTGCCTCTGTGCCAGTTCTTGCACAGCCTGGGTAAACTCCTTTCCCGCCAGCGCCTCAGACAAATGACGATCGTAGCGGTAGAACTCACTGCCCCTATCAAAGGTCAATAGCTCGGCCACTATGCGTGAAACACCGTGGTTTAGGGCTG
>DAOUDM010000027.1:0-8049 GCA_034431095.1 Dehalococcoidales bacterium
AAATACGTGAGTGTATCCTTGCCGGTGAGGTTAGGATACATCGCAAGATCACCAGGCAGATAGCCGATGTGCTTGCGAATCTCCACTACTTTTTTATGAGTATCCAGACCGAGAATCGAAGCCTTCCCAGCGGTCGGCCTAATCTCATCAAGCAGGGTACGGACAGTGGTTGTTTTGCCGGCGCCGTTTGGGCCGAGAAACCCAAATATCTCGCCGGCTCGAATGTCGAGGTTCAGGTCCACCACGGCCCGGACTTTTCCGTAGTGTTTGGTGAGACCCTCGGTGTGGATAACGGACTGATCGTTCATATGACTCCCTTCTATGCCACCTCTATAATTACATTAGGGATAAATCTACTCCTCGACTTGGGTTTTGTCAAAATAATCAATAAACATTCATTTTTGTGGTGATTTTCTCGGGAACATTTAGCTTTGAAAAACATGTATTTAACACGAAATTTCTAAGTTAAATAACATGAGCATTTTACTCTAGGATATGGCCTATATCAATGGTGTAAAATCTATTGACATTACTATAATGGACATATAATCTAGTTTCATGGGCCTATTTAGTAAAAAACCTGAGGGATTATAGCAATACATCATCAGGTCAAGCCCACCTGAATAAACTACCAGGAGATATTTTATGAGAAAAGACAATATAGAAACAACGGAAGTAAAGATTCCATCAAGAAGGCGATTCATTAATAGAGCCGGATTAGTAGCTGGCGGAGCATTACTGGGATGTATAACACTTCTAGATGCGTGCAGCATAATGGAATCTACGAATACAGAATCTTCAACCCAATCACAATCGCCAAGCTACACTCTCTCAATTAAAATATCACGTATAGAAGACCTGCCTGAGGTCACGGCTGCAGTACGCACTGAAAAAGAACAACTCAGCTCGTTTAGTGATGAACTTAGACAATTCCAGCTTGATATGAATGAACTTGATACTATATTGGTTCAATTAGATCGTATGAATAAGATATCGGAGATATCGGAAGAGCTTAGCCTTAGACTACAAATGGTTATGGATAGGAGGTCTAAATTCATCTCGACTCTGAGTCAAATAATGAAAAAAATATCTACAACACAGGACATTTTGGTACAGAATATAAAATAGTATCTTAACTGCGAAAGGAAGCTAATTACAATGGATGAGCCCCGAACCTGGCTCTCATTAGAATTTAATCCATTGACAACACCCCTCCCGTGGAGTAGATTTGTTCCATATACGCTTATCAGGAGGAATACCTATGAAAGCAATTGTATATGAGAAATACGGACCACCGGAAGTTCTTCAGCTCAAAGAGGTAGAAAAACCTACTCCCAAGGACAATGAAGTGCTGATTAAGAATATATGCAACAACCTGTCACGTAGGGGATGTGAGAATTCGAAGTTTCAATGTCCCTTTCTGGCAAATGCTCCCCTTTCGAATATATTTAGGTATCACAAAACCAAAAAGAAGCGTACTAGGGATGGAGTTAGCCGGGGAAATTGAATCAGTAGGCAAAGACGTAAAACTATTTAAGAAAGGTGACCAGGTTTTTGCATTAGCCGGTTTTGGTTTCGGTACTTATGCCGAGTACAAATGTATGCCTGGAAAAACTGAAGAAGGGGCAGTGACAAAAAAGGGGCTGGTGGCAATAAAACCGATCAATATGACCTACGAGGAAGCCGCCGGCGTTCCTATGATGGGATTAGCCGCATTGGTTTTCCTTAGAGGTTGGGGAAATATTCAAAGCGGACAAAAAGTTCTCATCTATGGCGCTTCTGGAAGTGTAGGTACTTATGCGATACAGCTTGCCAAGTACTTAGGGGCAGAAGTTACCGGGGTATGCAGTACCACCAATTTAGAGTTGGTGAAATCTCTGGGAGCAGATTCGGTAATTGATTACACCAAAGAGGATTTTAGCAAAAACGGCCAGACCTACGATATTATTTTTGACACGGTAGGCAAGATTTCGTATTCACGCTGTAAAAGCTCGCTAAAGCAAAGAGGGATCTATCTTACAACTGTCCCTGGGCTGGCAACTTTTCTTCAAGTGTTATGGACTTCAATGACAAGCAGCAAGAAAGTGAAATTTGGGTTAGCAAGCGCAAAGACTGAAGATCTAATCTTCATCAAAGAGCTTATTGAGGTGGGAAAGATAAAATCAGTCATAGATAGACGCTATCCGTTGGAACAAATGGCCGAGGCTCACCGGTATGTCGAAAAAGGACACAAAAAGGGAAACGTAGTCATAACTGTGGTAGATTAGTAAGGTATTCCTGGTGTAGGCCAGTATAATTTCTGGAATACTAGGCGAGCTTTTTACCCGTCAATCTCTCATAAGCCTGCTGGTATCTTCTTGAGGTCTGCTCGATAACCTCCGGCGGCAGCATCGGCCCCGGGGGTTCTTTATTCCAGCCGGAGTGGGTAAGCCAGTCGCGTATCGGCTGTTTGTCGAAGCTGTCCTGCGGTTGTCCAACCCTGTAGGAGGCAATATCCCAGAAGCGGCTTGAGTCCGGGGTTAATAGCTCGTCGATGAGGATAAGCCTGCCATCGTCAAGCCCAAACTCGAACTTGGTATCGGCAATGAAGAAGCCGTGGCTTTCGATGTGTTTCCGGGCGAAGCTATATATTGCCAGGCTTTTGTCTCTTATCTCCCGGGCTAGAGAGGCACCCGTTATTTCCTCGACCTCAGCCGTTGACATGGGTAAATCGTGTCCTGTCTCCGCCTTGGTGGTCGGGGTAAAGAGCAGCTCCGGCATTTCCTGGCTCTCTAGCAAGCCTTTGGGCATAGCTACTCCAGAGACGGTGCCGTGCTCACGGTATTCATCCCACGATGAGCCTGATAGATAACCACGAACCACGCACTCAACGGAGATGCGCTCGGCTTTTTTAACAACCATAGAGCGGCCGCTGAGGTACTGCGGATAGTCAAATCTGCTTCCTTTGGGGAGATAGCGGTCCAGGCAATCGACGTCATAGACGACTTCTATCAGGTGGTTGGGCACCAGAGCCGCCGTTTTTTCAAACCAGAAAGCGGAAATCTGGTTAAGCACCCGCCCCTTGTTGGGGATACCGCAGGGCAGGACAACGTCAAAGGCGGATATTCGGTCGGTGGCAATGATTAAAAGTTGTTTGCCCAGGTCGTAAACGTCACGCGCCTTGCCCCGGGCGAACAGCGGCAGGGGCAATTCCGTATTTAATAGAATCGATGATTTGGTGTCTATATCGCTTACCCCTTTAGCATCATAATGAGCCGGGGGCTAGTGGCATCGGCTTGGAGATGGTGGCCTTCTTCTTCCACTGGGACTCGGTCAAGCCGAGGCGCTGGAAGATGTCGTCCACGTAACGCAGGTAGTATTGATAGTCAAAGAGGGGTTCAATATCCGCCGCCGGCAGGGTGGCGGTAACATCGGCGTCGTTTTTAAGTAGGTTGAGAAAGGTCTTTCTACCCTGCCACGCCTTCATAGCGTTACGCTGGACAAGCTCATAGGCTTTGTGTCGGCTCAAGCCCTTGTTGATGAGGGCAAGCATTACCCGCTGTGAGAATACCAGCCCCTTGGTAAGTCCCAGGTTGCGTTTCATCCTATCCGGATATACCTTCATACCGGCTATAATGCCTTTGAACAGGTTAAGGGTGTAATCGAGCAGGATGCAGGCGTCGGGCAGGATGATACGCTCGTTGGAGGAATGGCTGATGTCACGCTCGTGCCACAGGGCGATGTTTTCCATAGAGGTCAGGGCGTAGCCCCGCATGAGCCGTGCCATGCCGCAGATGCGCTCGCATAGCTCCGGGTTCCTCTTATGGGGCATAGCCGATGAGCCGGTCTGTCCTTCCTCGAAGGGTTCCTCCACTTCGCGTGTCTCCGTTTTCTGGAGGAGCCTGATTTCAGTGGCGAATTTCTCAAGGGAGCCCGATATTATTCCCAGAGTGGTGACGAACTGGGCGTGGCGGTCTCTCTGCAAGACCTGGTTTGATATTGGTGCCGGGGCTAAGCCCAGCCTGGCACAGGCTTTCTCTTCGACCTCGGGTGTTATAGTGGCATAAGTACCGACAGTGCCTGAAATCTTACCCGCAGCGATTACCCTGGTGGCTTCAGTAAGACGGTGACGGTTACGTTTCATCTCCTCTACCCACAGTGCCAGCTTCAGCCCGAATGAGGTCGGTTCGGCGTGGATGCCGTGGGTGCGCCCGATCATAATCGTGTACTTATGCTTAAGAGCCTGTTCCGCCAGCACCGATATGAGTTCCTTGATATCCTGGTTAAGCAGGTTAGCCGCCTCGACCAGTTGCAGGCTGAGGGCGGTATCCATAACGTCGGAGGAGGTAAGACCAAGGTGAATGAATCGAGATTCCTTGCCCAGGCTCTCCGAGACCGAGCCCAGGAAGGCGGTCATATCGTGGTGGGTTTCCTTGAGAATCTCCTGCATACGCTTATGGTTGCACCGCGCCATCTTTATTTTGGGCACGGCACTGCGGGGGATAACCCCCATCTCAGCCCAGGCGTCGCAGACGGCAATCTCGACATCAAGCCACTTGGCGAACTTGTTCTCATCCGACCAGACCCTTTTCATCTGGAGGCGGCAGTAGCGTTCAATCACTTATTATCTCCCGATGCCTCTGCGATTTGCCGGCGATAGTTCTCGTAAGCCTCCCTAATAGTATCATACTTGAGCCCCAGGATCTCGGCGGCGAGGAAGGCGGAGTTCTTGGCACCGGCGTCTCCTATGGCTACCGTGGCTACCGGTATTCCGGCTGGCATCTGGGACATAGCATAAAGGGCATCGACCCCCTTAAGTTCATTATTGGATAAGGGCACGCCGATAACGGGAAGGCTGGTCCAGCTGGCCAGGACGCCGGGAAGGTGGGCGGAGCCGCCGGCGGCGGCGATGATGACCTCGATGCTATTGCTGCGGGCAGCCAGCCCGTACTCTCTCGCCTTTTCCGGGTTACGGTGGGCAGATATTACCTTTACTTCATAGCTGATGCCCAGCATATCCAGCGTATCCAGGGTTGGCTTTATGGAGGCGGCATCTGATTTTGAGCCCATAACTACAGCTACTAGCGGCATATTATCTACCTCACCCTCTTAATCCCCCTCTCCTTTGAAGGAGAGGGGGAGAAATATAATGAAGGGGTGAAACCCCTTCAAACTACCCCTGAGTAGTATCACCTGTAAAAAGTTCCCACGCTCAAAGATATTTTTGTAGTAGGTTTTCACTTCCACTCTATGGTTGACATGGGTTTGGAGGTTGCATCATAAACAACGCAGTTTACACTAAACTCCCTTTTAACTGCTTCTTCTTCAAGCATCCTTTATTGACTTTCCTTTATTTCAGCAATATCATGGCGATAATGGTAGCCCTCAAAGTGGAGCCGCGAGATATTATTATAAACCTTTTCCCTGGCTTTGGCGATAGTCTCCCCGGTGGCGACCATAGTGAGAACCCGTCCGCCGCTGGTAACCACTCTTCCTTCAGCGTCCAGTTCAGTCCCGGCGTGGAAAACCATGATATCCTTGTCCAGGTTTCCCCAGCCGGTGATGGGCAGACCCTTTTTGTAGCTACCGGGGTAGCCGGCTGACGTCATAACAACCCCGACGCAGGCGTCATTGCTCCATTCTATCTCCACCTGGTTGAGGCTTTTGTTGATAACGCCTAGAATAATATCCACCAGGTCTGTCTTGAGCCGTGGCAGAACTACCTGCGTTTCCGGGTCGCCCAGGCGGGCGTTGAATTCCATCACCCTGGGGCCGTCATCAGTGACCATCAAACCGCCATAGAGAACACCGGTGTAGGGCCTGCCCTCTTTGTCAAGAGCTTTTACTGTTGGTTGCATTATAGTTTCGGCGACTGTTTTAGCCAGCTCCGGGGTGAGGAGGTGGGGCGGGCTGTAGCTCCCCATACCGCCGGTATTGGGGCCCTTATCGCCGTCAAAGACCGGTTTGTAGTCGCATGCCGATGCCATCGGAATTACAGTGTGGGCGTCGGTAAAAACGAAAACACTCATCTCCTTGCCCTCGAGGCACTCCTCGATGAGCACTCTATCACCGGCAGAGCCAAAAACTCTGGCCTCCATTATATTAGCCAGGGCATCAAGAGCCTGTTTGGTGGTATTAGCCACGGTTACACCCTTGCCCGCCGCCAGGCCATCGGCTTTAATCACGATGGGCATCTTTTGCTGCATTAGATATTCCTTTGCCTCTGGATATGAGGAGAAGCTGGAGCTCCGGGCGCAGGAGATATTGTATTTTTGCATCAGCTCCTTGGCGAAGACCTTGCTTGATTCTATCTCGGCGGCGGCTTTGGTAGGGCCGAAGATTGGCAGGCCTCTTGCTTGAAACTCGTCGACGATGCCAGTGGCTAAAGGAGCTTCAGGACCGACGATGGTAAAATCAATCCCCTTTTCTTGAGCTACCTTGACCAGCGACTCGGTATCGGTGGGGCTGATAGCCAGGTTAATGGCGATGCTGGCGGTGCCGGCATTGCCCGGGGCGACATAGAGCTCTTTGACCCTGGGACTCTGGGCTAGCTTCCAGGTGATGGCGTGCTCTCTGGCGCCACCACCGATAACTAATATCTTCAGGCTTCACCTCTATAGCTGGCATAACCAGGTAATAAAGCAAGCTTTTGGGACAGGGATTCGGAGAAGCTGATAGCCAGGCTCGTCCAGAAGACTGTTGCCGAAAGCCGAATACGGCTTGCTCTCTGGCTGTGTTTTATTCTCCATTTGCTGGCTTTGATGCAGGCATCCAGGGTAAGTTTGAAATCCTTCTTTAGACGACGGAGTTCTTTCGCCCTGGGTTTCGGCATTTTATTAACGGACTTAAGTATTGGCGATAACTTTAGAATAACCTCCGGGAGAGCTGTTAAATCGGCTGGCAAGCCATCGGCATTGACTTTGCCGGTGACCCTGTGAATAGAAGCGGATGCCTGTTCATATAAAGGCATAAATGTCTCCAACCACCACTCAACCTCTTCTCTATCTAGCTCTTTCATAGACTTACCTGGATTTTAACACACTTTCTGTTATCAAGAATGTTCCGCTATGAATTCGTTAAGCATAGCTATTGCTTCGCTGAGGAGATTAGTGCCTGAATTCATCAGAGAGACAGACTGCTGTATTGAGCTGATGTCCTGGTCGGCTATCCCCTGTTCAATGGCTTCAGCCGCACTTTTATAGGCGCCCAAAGCGTAGACATAGTTATAGTGGATAATAAACATGGAGTATGGGATGGATACCTGCTCCATTTCGTCATACAGCGATTGTAGGGTTTCGGTTTGAGCGGTTGCCTGCGAGACCCAGGCATCGTTGTCTATCTGCAGGTCTGCTAATAGCTCGCTTAGCAAGATAACGGCGGCGATAGCCCGGGATGAGTGGTCGGTAATAGTGGTTATATAGGCTTGTTCTTCCGGTGATAGGTTGGGTGTCGGTGTTGTAGATGTCGTAGTCGTTGTGGTAGTCGTGGTTGTCTGGGATGGTGTCGTTGTTGTCGTTTGTGCCGGGGGGTTCATCTGATAGTTGATGAATAGAGCGCCACCAACCCATATAGCTATTATTACAATTAGTAATAATATTGCCTTTGCCATTGGTGGTATTCTCAACTAGCTTGTCCCCTGTATTCTTCTTATTTAAGGGCAGAGGGTGGGATTAGATAATAAAATGAGAGATTAATATTTTCTACCAACCTCACCCCCTGTATCCCCCTCCCCTTCTTAGAAGGGGAGGGGGAGGAAAGGTTATGAAGGGGCTTTGCCCCTTCATAACTACCCAGCTTGTATATCACAGCATCTTGATAGTTTTACCTTCGGCTTTTTTCGCAGGTGGTGGCTTGGGAATTGGTGCAATCCATGGTGGAATATCGGGTGACTTTCCCTGAAAAATCTCTTCAATGGTAAGTATTTGTATTCGGGGATAGTCCTTGCCCAAGGGCGAATGATAGAAGCCTTTCATGGCTGCCTCTTCGAGCATGGGGCGAGTTGGCTTTTCCAGCAGTATGAACACGCCGATATCCGACTTTTCCCTGTCTATCACATGACCTAAATCCCGT
>DAOUDM010000028.1:0-21829 GCA_034431095.1 Dehalococcoidales bacterium
GGAAAGCAAGGATTGGAAGTTGAAGCAGTATAATTCCTACATATCAGCGATAACCAAGATACAGTCTCACGGAATCTCGGTAGATGGTTGTTTCATTTTGGGGCTGGACTATGATAGACCGGATATATTCCAAAAAACTCTTGAATTCATTGAAGAGTCGCAGCTATTAGAGGTACAACTTACTATTCTTACGCCTTTCGCTGGAACAAGGTTATATCAAAGAATGAAACGGGAAGGTCGCTTGTTAAAGGAAGTGTTTTGGGATAGATGCACTTTGTTCGATATTAATTTCGTACCTAAGAATATGACTGTCGAGCAACTCGAGGACGGGTCAGCTTGGTTAGGCTCACAGGTCTACGGAGAAGACGCATATTCTCGTAGGAAAAATCACTATAAGCAGATAATAAGAAATCTGTCTTCTGTTTCGCCTTCGTAACCCAAGTGTTTATACCACAAATCAAAAATTCCATTGACAACGCCTATATCAGGGCGTAAATGACTATAATTCGATTTATTAAACAATCCATCTAATTGTTATTTACAGTTTGCCCTATTGGTTAATGGAGTAACATAATAAGCTTATGTGCAATTCCTCAGGTCACATTCCAAGCAAATGTTACCTACTCAGACCTCGAAACCGCCATCACGGAGTGCTTGTTACAAACGGCTTCTTATCACCCTTGCAAATGATCTGAGTTACATTACGACCCGGCATCGCCGCCGAGGGCAGTCCACCTCAACCTGTACCAGTCCAAGCCGTCTCCCGAAAATAAGTCTAACCCAGAGCCACAGGGAGGTCAAATGAATGACCCTTGACAACTATTAGGAAATCTGATAGTGCAGCAGACCATGAACGATTTTTCTATTCCATAAGTTCGTATTTTTTGCCTCTTAGCGTGTACGGTCCAGTACCGCCCACCACTAAAGCTAGAGGTGCTCGATAAGACCTCCTGCTTGTAAGAAAAATCGGGGTGATTAAAATATAAAACTGACTACCTGATTGTATAAGAGGCGGATCCGCAAAATGAGAAATGGTCACTACTTTAGAACAAAAGGTGCCCACCGGGGCATCCCTCACTTCACTTGTTAACGGATTTCTACTCACAAAACAAACCGAGTGCCAAAGTACAAATACAGATGAGTATTAAGAAGGCATTCTTAGAAGATTCCTGTGGTACATTAAACAAAACCAATTATCCGATGATAACAGGCTACTAAACGAATGGAATATTCGAGAATTCCTGTCCTATGTATCCAATCAAACAAACCGCTGGGGTATGAGCGGTAACGGTTCCGAATCAAGCCAAAGCAAGGCATTATACACCACCATCCATCATTACTACCGCGTTTAAAAAACCTTCTTCTCATGGTGCATCAATGAGGAATTCCTTAAGGACAACCCGAATGTAGTCACAATCCTCAATTTCAGATAAGTCTTTGCTACCTGTAGTCGCCGAATACGATGTCGATAGAAACGCCTATGCTGAGGTGCTATACTGACATAATCGTTGAACATTAAACCCTGGCATTTTTCCTGGACAACTACAGGGTATATGTTTGGCATAACCAAAAAGACTTCTTTTACACGGGATGCCTCAGGAGTGAAACGAATTGGCAAGTATAACGAATCGGAAGGAGAGATTGAGAGAGATTTCCTCCATGATTAACAGAACCCCCCTTATCCCCCCAACCTTTAAAAGAGAGATAATTAATTGTCGTTTTAATTTATCAAAGACCGTTATAGATTACATTCATAGATATTAAGCAGGTACGAGGCCGGTGTTATTGCCAAACCTAAAACAAAAGATAAGTAAAACATTCCAAGATAAAAGATTCTGGGCACTTATAATAATTCTCGGGATAGGTGCCTACCTCAGATTATGGCACATCGACAGTCTGCTAAATTTTTTTGAGGAATACGATGAGGCGACCTTATCGCTCCAGGCACGCTTTATTGCCGAAGGCTTTCTCCCTTATAAAGACTTCACCATGGTGCAGCCACCGTTTTATTACCTGGTCATGGCGGCTGTCTATAAGGTATTCGGTTACAGCCTTTTTTATGCCAAATACCTGTCTGTATTTCTTTCGTTAGCTTCGATTATTCTAATATACCTTACAGGTAAAAAGCTGTATCATACAGGAGCTGCTCTCGTGGTAGCCGGTCTTTTTGCCGTATCTCCGGATATGGTATATATCGGCCGGAGAGTGGTACAAGAACCACTCGGTATATTCTTGGTAATCCTGGCAATATACTTTTTTGCCCACTTTATTATCAATAAAAGAAAGAAAGCGTTAGTTATTTCAGGATTGGCTCTGGGGCTAGCCCTGGCGACAAAATATATATTTTTTCCCATAGTATTCGCTTTGTTCCTGACCCTTATTATTTATCTAATGGGGGAGAAATTCTGGAACAAGTTAAAACGGTTAGCCAGGCCTTCTTTTCTACTGGCATATGCTTTATTGACCGCTGCCTCCTTTACCGTTGTTTATTTTATCTGCAGGACATTTAACCTGCCGATATCGGTGCCATTGTTAAATTACGGTGATTTCTCAATAGGTTCAATATTACTGGCAAGTGGTATATGTATCCTGACACTATTTTTTACCGTATTGATTATGGAGAAGCAAATCTGCTTCCGGGAATGGTGGGTGAGATTAAGCAAGGTAATATCCAGGAGAGAAGTGTGGTATTTGGCTTCCGGTATTTTATTCGGCTTTGCCGCGATAACCGGCTATTTCTGGATAAGAGTCCCCCATGAATTCTTTTCTCAGACTATCATATTACAAGGTAACCGCGCCGTGGAATTCCCGTCACTTTTAACAATGTTAAAAGGGGCTTTAGGTGCCTGGGAATATATAAAAATAGCGTTTATAACGGGATTATTGTTCCTGCCGGTAGCTCTGTTGATATTAAACAAGAAAAATGTATCCCGGGTGGATTATTTTATCGCTATAGCCACTATCATAGCGGTGGTATTTTGCCAGTTTTTAGGGGGTGTACCACGATACTATTATTCGGTTTATCCCTTCTTCTTGCTGGGACTTGCCAGCTTTGTACCAAGCGATACCGGGTTGATTTCGGCTGATATAAAGACATTTACCACGGATATCAAAATAAAGTTACTCGGCATAATGGCTGTAATGGTTATATTTTTGAGTACCAGTATTGCAGTTATCGTCGATGACCCGGGTTACAATTACGGGACTCCCAGATTTACTAATGATGAGCAATATGTGTACGAGAAGGCTATTGATTACCTTGAATCTGTCTCGCCGAATAAAGTATATGCGGCTAACCCCATTTTTATAGCCCTATCATCACAGCTAAACTGTAATTTGGATATCGATACCTTTGCCCTGTTAGGACTTAAAGAGGAGCCGGCGGAACAGCTTATCCAGGATAATATTGACCAGGGAGTGGACTATTTTGTTCTCGACTACTGGGTACGCAATACATTAGGTGGTGAAATATACGGTCCACTGGAACAGGCAATAAGCCAGCATGCCCGCCTTGTCCAGAGAATAGGTACAGGTACTATAAATTATATCGAAATATATGAACTCGTTCCAGATAATGAAACTATATTAAACGGTGACTTTAGCAAATGGGCCAAAGGTGAATATGCCATGGTTCCTCACGCCTGGCATTCAATTATTTTAAGCGGAGAAAGCGGCAACGGAGACAATGTCGCTATTTCCAAGGATTACAAAGATAACAAGGAATGTATCCGGCTGGAAGTAGAGGAAAACGGCTTACCGGATGGCGTACGCGAAGCTACTTTTTGCAGGATTCATCAGAGTATTCCATTTCCCGCAAATAGATTGGTTATTGATATAATGCCGACATTTAACTCCGATACGAATAATGAAAAAAATGAGCCGAAATCCGGAATCATCTTTATAGCTAACGGACATACTCTGACTATCAGTTTTTCGGATGCCATAGATATAGAGCAATTTGTGAGGTCGGCAGATGGCCATTCCGCAACGGTAATCAGACCTGCCGAATTGGGACAATGGTCGGAAGAAACCATCGATTTAGCATCTTATTGGGCCCAGGCGGGCTGGGAACGGCCGGATGAAGTAGATATATCATTTTTTGTATCGATACATTATACCAATCCAGGGACGTATGATCTCTATATTGCCAATATAACAGAAGAATAATAGATAAAGTGTTCCAGTATCATAAGCTGATTCTATCTATAAGGTCTCTAGTGTTGTGGATTCGAATCCCATAATTCACTCTATCTCCAAATAGACGGCTTCACATTTCAGTCGCCCTTCTTCTCTTTATGGCTCCCATTATCAGCACAACAACTGCAACAGACAAACCAACTATGCTAATTATGGTCGCCACAGTATTTATAGCAGGTTTTTTGTAATCCAGTATAGCTGTAGTGTCATTTGTATAGACAAGCATAAAACCCTGGCTCGTTGATAAAATGCTTCCCTGTTCCGTTTCCCAATAGGGGAAGTAGCTGTCTTTGATCAGAATGAAACCCGGCTCTGCGCCGATCTCGATTCTATTGTCATTATACTCGTATTCCGCTGGCTCATATTCCAGCCTCAACAGATATTCAGATATTTCATCGCCTGCTTGCTGTAGTGTTGAAATCATCTCCTCTCCTAACTTCGAGATACTGGTTCTATCAAAATGACGCCACGCTGCAACATCGCCTTTATCACCTTGGTAGAACAATTCATTTGTATAAGATATATAAGGCAGATTGAGCCTGACGATATTACCTTCCTCAGTGACCAGATTACTGTCTTGTTCCGTATTATTCAATAAAAAGATGGTTTTGCACTCGTATCCGGCAATTTTAGATTCGTCATCGAGTATTACATATTCAAACTCTTGCCATAGCTCACTATCTGCCTCATCGATGTCAACAAATACCATTCTATAGCCATCAGGCAGGATGATATTAAAAAACTCGGTTACTATCTCTGTATCCTGCACATCAAGCAATATCGGGGTAACGTTAACAGCACGGGCAACATTTTCGTCTAACTGCCATAGCTTGCCGTAGCTATTGTCAACTATGAGTGTTAAGCCTTCCATATCCGCTGCAATTTCTCTTGAGGAGCGAATAAATATATATCTGGCAGCGCCCTCCTGCATCAAGTTTTCCCGTGTGAATTCATAATACAGCCACCTCTCCTCCCACTCTAAATGAACGGTATACTTAAAAAAATTGGGGTCACCTTGGTTATAAGGGCCATTGACGCTCTCTACATCATAATACCAACCAAAGGTCACCGGGGAATCTCCTTCCAATAAGTAACCATGGTATATTGGTATTACAATCCTGCCATCTGTAGCCAATTCCAAGATTTGTGTATATTCAAGCTGACGATAATTCTGAACATATGAAAACAATCTATCAAAGTGCACCGAGCCATAGGTATAAACAAGAGGAAGAACAGATGTAATTAATACTAGGCACACGCCCATGAAAGCTGCTCCTAGTTTTCTCTCTTTCAGATTGGGTGGTATGGCGTTTAATGAAAAGGCGATCAACAATATACTAAATAATGGAGCTGCCATAGTGGCAAAACGGAATTCATGAATGAGAGACCCCAACCCAAAAGGAGCATAGCGGCTAAGCCCCAATCCCAAAGCGGTAGCCAGAATGACATAAGCAATAAGGATATCCAATTTGATATCCCTCGTTACCCTCAATCGGATAATCAGCCCGATTATCAAAGCCAGTGCAGCTAAAATAAGGAAAAATGGCATTCCACCTTTCCAGGCATTTTCGGTTAAGGTATATATTGGACTGACATATTCCCGCGTAAGTATAAAAGGCAACCAATAATGAGCGGATAGCAAGGCGCCGATACCGAATACAGCAGTAAAGTAAACTAGCTGAGATTTAATTGCTTGCTTACGGTTCTCATTTCGGGCCAACCATATAGCGTGAAAGATAATGACCGCAAGCACACTGAATATTGCCGGGAAGGGGTGTATAAGCACAGTAATACCGAACAGGAGCGCCGGCATAACTATAGCTGATAACTTGTTGAGGTTGCCCTCTATTACATTGCGTAGGTAAAAAGCCAGAAAAACAATAGAAACACTCCAGGCAAGCAGATTCGGCGCTGTGCCATACATATAATTCACCAGTAGTGGCGTGGAAGTTTGATAAGCTATCAAGCATAAAAAAGCAAACGAAAACTTTAAATAGAGGAATTTCCTGGCAAAATAATAGGCAACCAGACCATTGGATATTAGTGTAAGGAGCAGGAGCAGTTTATATGAGATTACGGCATAACCGGTGATAAACGTAAAGAGTGCCCCGATGAAATAGAATCCCGGTGGATAATACTGGAAAACGGGGAAACCGTTGTATAAATATGTGCTCCATTGGGGCCAGGAACCTTTAGTCAAAGCATCGTAGAGGGTATCTATCTTAAAGATGTGAGCACGCACGTCCTCTTCGATAGGTACAGATAGATTAAACAAATTGGGAGCATAGACCAAGAGACCGAGCACAACCGAGGAAAAGACAACAATGGCAATTTCTTTCTTGGGAATCTTATTATTATCTTTGCGATTTGAAGCGCCGGTTTTATTCACTGATTACTTGATTCCTCCCTGCTACCTCTTGGTCGGCTTTTCCATAAAATAACAGATCTACATCGTCAGCTCCGTATATAAGCTCAGCTATCTGTGACAATTACCTTATTAACCAGTTTATTTCTTTCTACTTTTCATTTTTAACGATTATTATATCCCCCGAGTTAAGTTAACACAAGACTAGCCTCGATACGATGAATTGCCTATTTATAACTGACTCACGAATACACAACTCTATGGCATGTGCTTTTCATTGAAGTAATAGCAAATAGTCCAACCGTAAATCTTTTGTTTAGTTCAAAGTTACACAAATCATCGGAATGTATTGCATGTCCAATGGACGTGGCAAATAACGAAAATAGGCAGAGAATACGTAGAGAATCCGCCCAAATTAACACAATTGCCAAAAGAGAAGGTAGCACAGGGGCCGTCACGGGCGATACCACAGACGGCATCAGAGACGGCAATAGAGACGCCATCAGAGGTATCATCACAAAGATTCACCACAGGATTCAACACAGGTGCTAAGGGCACAGAGGGAAAGCACGGAGGAGATTACCAAGGATACTACTGAAGTACAGAAATGGAAGCACAGAGTGAAGACTCAGAAAGGAAGCACAGAGTGGAAGCACAGGGCTAAGAGAAAGGGCCGTAGGAAAACCTCGAATAAAATACCTCTATAAAGGAGCTGAACACAAAACAATAAATATACTATTAGGCTCTCATCCTTGACCTGATAAAGAGGATTAATATAGCTACAGCAACAACCAGAATAGCGCCAATAATTAGATAAATAGTTGGAAATTCACCTGGTTCTTCCAAAATACCGTCTGCCTTTACTGTAGTTTCAGTCGTTTCTGTTATCGTCGAGGTTGGTGCCCATGTGGTCTCGGGGGGTATTTCCACGATTTCAGAAAGCTGTATGCTGAAACCTATGGTCTCGCTGTCTATTATGTTCCCGTAAGTGTCGGTTACGACTGCCTCTGCATAGTAGTCGCCGAGACTGGTTCCGGTGGTATCCCATGTGTCTGAATATGAGCCTTCTCCAGCCAGACCCTTGAGTGATCTGATGGGCAAGCCGTCAATAAGCTCATCGCTAATATAGCTTTTTATCGCCAGACTGATAACGACATCCTGTATATCACCGGAATTCATTAACCGGACATCAAATACAATCTCACTCCCCGGTGTGTAGATATAGCTATCGATGTCAAATGCTATTATTTCAACGCTGGAGTGAATATAATCGATATCAAATCGATAGTTCCTGTAAAACCGAATATCGGTGGTTTCGGCATTAGAGTAGAAGGGGTACACGGCTATAACCAGAGAGCTGCTGCCATCGGAGTTAATCAATACCTCCCAGCTAAAGTCCTCTTCGGGATACCAGCCTTCCTGTTCAATTGGCGGGGTCGTTATATCGCCGTTTGATGTTTTATCGGGCTGCATAACGACAACAGGCAGGTTCAGCCCTGTCGCCGTGGTAAGGCCCGATTTTTCTGATGTAACAACATTCTGGACCCTGTATCCCTCTGGATAATTAATAGAGACAGGATAATATGGTATTCTGGGTTTACCGTCGACTAATAATATATCACCACCCGGAATATCCACGTAGTCATAGCCTTCTATCTGCTCCACCTCATATTCGGGTATGGTGACATCTATACTCGAGGCGGGCCCATCGGCTGCTATAGCAGGATAGCCAAGGCTGAATATGGAGCCAAGGCATAAAATAACAGCCGAGATTCTCTTACCCATTGCTATCCCCCGAAGGGAAACTTGGGGTCTCCATAGTAGTTGTATTCGTAGACCCAGAATTTCCACCAGTTGCCCTGGGTGGTTCGGTTAAATCTTGGTTGATACCTATTTTAAGTGGTAGAATAGGAGTACGGAGTAATGTGCCATGTTGATACGAGGAATTAAAATATGGCACATTATAATCGTGGTGTTCGGAGTTTATGCTGTAATGAAATTATCTATTGACCCTATTACTTGGGACAGCTTTGTTGCTGTAGGTTTATTCCTAATAGTGATAGTGCCATCTATAATAATATGGTGTAAAAGAAGGTGTGAAAGAAGAGTACTATTTAAACCCCAGTACCAACTTTCCGATACTGGATTTGCACTCTCACATAAAGTAGAGGCGAGTGAAGATACACAAGATGTTCAATTAACATTGAAGATGGGAATGGAAACTCATGTAGAGTTTATAGCATTGCTGTATGATGGACAAGGTACATTACCTGTAATTCAAACGCTATACGATTGGCAACGTGATAAAAAAGGCCTTCCCCACTTTATACATGCTGAACCAGTGAAGGAACGCTTTTATTGGAGATATGATTTCCCAGAACACCGTCATAAAGGTTCAAGAATAACTATTGGTATTAGCTACAAAGCAACAGAATACTTTAAAGGGTGTTTGGTTATCCAGTTATCATGTACAGACGGATTTAAAGAGCAAAGACTACCGTTTATTATATTCAAGAAGTCTAGTTAATAAGCTCTTTGTATTCCAAGTTATCTGACCGAATAAGTTTAAGGAGCGTATCCCTGAATAGATATGGATTCTCACGGTTGTTAAACCGCCATTCTAGTTCGTCTAAATAGGAGCCAAGATGCTTAGTAAAGAAAAACTATCAAACATACTAAATAAAAGTCGGCTGGAACTCAATAAGCGATATGACTTACTAATGATAGAAGGTGTGCCAGATGAATAATATAACTTGTAAATACTGCTACTCACCAAAAGTAGTTAAATATGGCACTTTTGAAGGTAAACAACGCTACTGGTGCAAGGTATGTAAGCGTAAGTTTGTAGAGGGCGATGTTGAATAAAGACGTAATAAGATTAAACGGGACTAAAATATAAAAATTGCTAAAAAACCTTTCTTACATCAGGGTGTAGACTAATGCCAATTCTTTCCACAGCTTCGTGTCTTATTCTGTTAAGTTCTTTTTGTTTCTCTTCAAATTCAGCCATTGAATATAGCTTCTCGGGATGAAGGTAGACATCGTCAACAACCCTAATCGCCCTCGGCACCTTAAAGCCTGTGGGTGAATCTATCCAATCTTCGAGGCCTCCTCTTAGCAGGGAATCCAGTATCCCTGTAGTAGATTCCAATTTTACATCCATATAGCGTTCTCCTTCACCTATTCCCCCGGTATTTATCAGGAAATAATTAAGGTGAGGGAGGCCTTTCGTAATTTCGTAAAATATATTGGCGTGGTGAGCCAAATCACCAGCGACGAAGGGGTCATAGAAGAACTCACTCCTGAGTCTGCCGGCCTGAGTGGGGTCACCAGCCGAAGATTCCATCGCCTGCCCCAGAACCATCAAGGCTACCGCCTGCTCCTGGGTTAGTTTTGATATTGCCGGGACTAACGGGTTTCTGGTAATAATAATCAAATTATCTACCTTATCCACATCAATATAGGGGCTGGCGTGCATAAAATCCTTTCTCAGTACCACTGCCCGACCATTTGAGGTTCTCTGGAAGTTATAGAAGTCAAAATCACCATATTCGTTGACATAGACATTCTCACAAATAGTCTCCGGTTTTAATAGCCCATAATATATTTCAACCTGTTCCCCGGGGTTAACCCCCTCTGTTTTAACAAATATACCCCCGGCTTCAAAGCCATGAAAGGAACCGTCGGGCATGAGAGAGCCGCCATCATCCTGAATAAGCCAGGATTTCTCCTTCCCCTTTCTGGCCAGGATTTTACAGGTCGTGGTCGTTTTCCCATTGGCGCTCAGGGCAACTAGCATTGTCCTCACCGTCTGATAGTCTCCATGCGTCGATTGGAGAAAATCCTCCCGGCAGCCAGCGTGCAAGAAGATGCCGCCTCTTCTGGTCTTGGTTACCCAATCCTCAGCAGCGAAAACCCCCTTCTTGTATTCACCTATATAGTTGCCATTCCTGATTATCTTGACGAACCTTCCGTCACCAAACATGGCCAATCTTATAGTGATATCCTTCTGGGGGAGCGGCTTTGATTTATTGGTCTCAAAAGCCTCGTCAGCGAAGAACAATATCTGGTATGTAGGCTCCTCCACCCTCCCTTTCACCGGCAGAAAAAGGTTCCTGCCACCATAGGCGACATGGGCAAAACGTTCCGGAACAATTAACCTGACCGTTGTATTACTACTGGCATTGCCTACGATTCTATCAACAGAAATCAATCTCTCCCGCGACAAAGCCTTTTCACACTGCTCCAGTAGCCTTTTTTCTTCTTCGCCAAAGGGGTGGTCAACGCTATTCTTGGTGAACATGGCCGACCTCGAAGTCGGCTCACTTTCAGCGACAAAATTGCCGTATATCGTCTTCCTTATCCCCGGTTCTTTCTCAATGATAAGCCTTAATATATCGTCGGGTGGATTATCAGCCAGCCTGCCTTCCTCTATCGCCCTTTGCCTGATTCTATCAGCCGTTGTGATAAACTCTCCCAGTTTAAACTCCGACACCCTATCCTCCCTCTATAGATAGCCTAATAACCAGCCACCGTTATATAGATATAATACTCTATTTGCCAATTTGATAACAATATATGTTACACTTAATTTTTGGGGGTATTATGATTCGCCAGTGCCAGCCGGAGGACAGGGACAGGCTCTATCTTATCATCAACGAGGCAGCCAAGGCCTATAAGGGCAAAATACCAGCCGACCGCTACCACGAGCCCAATATGCCGATGGACGAGCTGGAGCGTGAGATGGGGCGCATAACCTTCTACGGCTGGGAGGAAGACGGGGTTATGGTCGGTGTGACGGGCATCGAGAGGGTCGATGATGTCACCCTCATCCGCCACGCCTACGTCCTGCCCCAGTGGCAGAGGCAGGGCATCGCCGGCAAGCTCCTCGCCTACCTGAAGGAGATAGTGACCACCCCCCGCCTGCTGGTGGGCACCTGGAAAGCCGCCGACTGGGCGATAAGCTTCTATGAGAAGCACGGCTTCAGGGTGATGCCGAACAAGGATGAGCTACTTGCTACCTACTGGGACATCCCTCAACGACAAATTGAGACCTCGGTGGTGCTGGGGATGGAGGTTATAAATGAGTCAAGCTAAACGACAGTGCAACTAGATAAAGACTCACGGTTCAAATCTAAGAAACACGTTTATAAGCCCATCTTTAGCTTCAGGCCAATATTTGGGGTATTTTGTTTTAATAGCACCACTTACCCATTCAAATGCGAAGACCTTTGATTCAACTTTGTGAAGAGCAATAATTTTGCTCTTTGATATAGATTGCAACTCTGCCCTTTCAGTTGGCACTTTTGGATTTAGGTGATGGTAATCATCCCTGCCCTTCCATATTTCTTTTAAAAATTGGCTACAATCAGGTTTGATTTTCCTTTCATGGAGTTTCTCAACATTCTTTTCAAAATCCTTAGAAAAAGAAGCTCCAAATTTGTTCCTTTCACAAATAAAACGAACTAATGCTTCGGCTACGGCTTGGCAAAGGGCTATACAGGCAAAGAAATGACCATCGCGATAGAGAAGTATACACTCAGCGGAAATTGGGGCAAAAGGCTGCTCATTAGGCGTAACCTCAATAAAATTAAGTTCTAGATAACGTGTTACTCGGTCGCTGATTTTGCCAAGACACTCTTGTTTTAACGAATCTTCAAGTTGATGGCGTTTAATTGCTCTGCGTATCTCGTCATCATCACTCTTTGCTATCATATAACCCCTCTATAAGGTTTTATTTATGTTATTTACCCCGCACCCCATCTTTATACAGTTCTAACTACCTCGACCGCTTTCCCAATGGTTCTCGCCTCTAGCTACTAACGTAGCAAAGCGTTTATGCCAAAACACCATTGATAATGTGAGCAGAAACCAATATCCAGCTATACCAGCAAGCCCCCACCACCAATCCGTAGCGATGAATAGCATAATGATGCTGGCAAGACCTAATACCATAGAAGTTGCCTTAGCAAATTTAGCAACCTCGAAAGAAGTAGTATAAAACACCGCTAGGTAAGCAGCAAAGAACGCAGAAAAAGACAGCATCACTATTGCTAAAATTAGTAGCCACACAATCATACTTCACCCCCTTTAAGTTCAGTAAATCCCACCACTATCCATTATTTTTTATTATACCCCCGCACCCCATCTTTATATAGCTTCTCCAGCTTCACTTCGGTTATTTCGTTGGTTAAATCCTCGCTGCTTTTGGTATATACCCTTATGTAGTTAGCGGTAAGCCCGGACCAGACGCCGCCGGACTTCTGCTCCCACAGTATGGGCATCGTCCTGCCCAGAAATCGCTTTCGGAAGTTACGGGCGCTTTCTTCTGCCAGAGCCAGCATCTTCTGGCGGCGCTCTCTCTTGACCCTGGCGTTTACCTGCCCCTCCATTTTTGCCGCCTCGGTACCGGGGCGGAGGGAGTAAGGAAAGACGTGGATACGGGCAAAACCAGTCTTCTGGCAGAAGCTATAGCTCCCTTCAAACTCTTCATCGCTCTCGCCGGGGAAGCCGACGATAACATCGGTGGTGATGGCGACATCGGGCACTGCCGAGCGGATTATAGACACAGCTTTAAGATATTCTTCTGTGGAATAACGGCGCCTCATACGATTGAGGACGCTATCACTGCCGCTCTGAAGGGAAAGGTGGAGGTGGGGGCACAGCCGCGGGTTATACCACAAGCCGATCAGCTCTGGGGTTATTTCTTTGGGCTGGAGGGAGGACAACCTCAGCCGAACGACATCGGTGTGAGATAGTATCTGCTGTATAAGCCCCTCCAGATTAAGCCCGTCACAGTTGTAAGCTCCAATCTCGGTGCCGGTCAGCACCGCCTCTTTATAGCCCCCGTCAACCTTCGCCCTGATTTCGGAGACTATATTTTCCGCCGTAAGGCTCCGCTCCCGGCCACGCACCAGCGGCACGATGCAGTAGGCGCAGAAGCTATTACAGCCGTCCTGAACCTTGGCAAAGGTGCGGCTTCTGAATCCATCGTAACGGCTGTCCTTCGGCTCTCCACTACCCGTCTTTTTCAGGTAGCCCGATTCCTCCAGCAACCGAGGTAAATGCATCTTGGCATCGTTATCCAGCACCAGGCTGACGCCGTCAAGCCGGGCTAATTCCCGGCCGGCGCGCTGGGCATAGCAACCGATAGCCACAATAACAGCATCGGGGTTTCGGCGGTGAGCCAGCCTCAGCAGGTGCCGCGACTTGCGGTCGGCAATATGGGTAACTGTGCAGGTGTTGAGTATGTAGATATCAGCCTCAGCCACCGATGGCACCCGCCGACACCCCACCCGAGCCAGCCTCTCAGCCAGCGCCTCCGTCTCCGCCTGGTTAAGCTTGCAGCCCAGCGTATCCAGGGCAACATTAACAATCCCATCCTCTTTCTCCAATGTCCGACCTCCAATAGGGGCATTATATCAAATGGACTTCACCCTTGCAGTAAAAACGAAATTATGATATAAATATCGTAGCAAACTTCACCTATAATAGTTATGTCAAATCTGAATAACAGGGTCGTCGTCACCGGCATTGGCATCGTCAGCTCGCTCGGTCTTGATACCACCACCACCTGGGCTGGTCTGATAGCCGGCAAGTCCGGCATCGACTACATTACCATGTTTGATGCCGAACCTCTCGATACCAAATTCGGCGGCGAGGCCAAGGGCTTCCAGGCTACCGACCATATGAGCCCAAAGGACGCCCGCCACACCGACCGGTTCGCCCAGCTGGCGGTTGCCGCCAGCCGCGAGGCAATAGAGCAATCGGGCATCCAGGTCAGCCCCAACAACCAGGACAACATCGGGGTTATTATCGGCAGTGGCATCGGCGGCTTGGGCACCCTCTTCGAGCAGACGAAGGTGCTGCTGGACCGGGGACCGAGCAGAGTAAGCCCTTTTCTGGTACCGATGATGATTTCCGATATGGCCGCCGCTCAGGTATCAATTTCACTGGAACTGAAGGGTCCCAATCTGTGTACCACATCGGCCTGCTCAAGCGGCTCGGATGCCATAGGCACCGCCTACGAACTGATAAAGCACAGTGAGGTCAAGGCTATGCTAGCCGGTGGCAGCGAATCCATAATGACCCCGATAGGCTTTGCCGCTTTCAATGCCCTCAAAGCCCTGTCCACCAGAAACAGCGAGCCCAAGCTTGCATCCCGCCCTTTTGACGCAGAACGGGACGGCTTCGTCATCAGCGAGGGTGCCGCCGTCCTGGTACTGGAAGAACTAAGCCATGCCCGAGAGCGGGGGGCTGAAATCCTGGCTGAAATCCTGTCCTACGGAGCCAGCGCCGACGCCTTCCACATTACCCAGCCCATTGAGAGTGGAGAAGGCGCCGCCAGAGCCATGAAAACCGCATTAGACAGGGCTAATATAGGCGCCGACAGCATCGACTATATCAACGCCCACGGCACCTCAACCCAGCTCAACGACAAAATGGAGACCAAAGCGATAAAGACCGTCTTCGGCAAAAGTGCCTATTCCACTCCGGTAAGCTCGACTAAATCAATGACCGGTCATATGATAGGCGGTGCCGGCGCCATCGAAGCCTCCTTCTGCATTCTGGTTATCCAGAACGGCATCATACCGCCAACGATAAACCTGGTTAACCCCGACCCCGACTGTGACCTGGACTATGTGCCCAATATAGCCCGCCATACCGAGGTCAATACCGCTCTGTCCAACTCCTTTGGCTTCGGCGGTCATAACTCGACACTGATAATGGGGCGCTACGGCGAGGCATAGGCTTGAACCGCCTGCGCTGGAACCTCCTGCCACCCATACCTGCCGACCACCCCATCAATAGCTATGGTCTCTCCGGTTTAACAGCCCAACTACTATATAACCGCGGTCTCACCGAGCCACCACAGATAGAGCAATTCCTTGAGGCTGATAATCATCTGTCAGGTGACCCCTGGCTGATGCCTGATATGCACCAGGCAGTAGCCAGAACCTACCAGGCTCTGCTTTCCGGGGAGAATATCGCCGTCTACGGAGACTTTGACGCTGATGGCATCACCGGCACCGCCCTGCTGGCGCAGGGTTTGGAGGCGCTGGGCGGCAGGGTTACCCCATACATACCCCACCGCCTGAAGGAAGGGCACGGGCTTAACTCCAACGCCCTGGAGAACCTTCAGCAACAGGGCATCAGCCTGGTTATCACCGTAGATTGTGGCATCACCGGCATATCACAGGCTGCGAAGGCAAAAAAGAAGGGTCTGGATATAATCATCACCGACCACCACACACCTCTCGGTGAACTGCCACAAGCTATAGCTACCGTCGACCCCAAAAGAGCCGACTCAAGCTATCCCTTCCCGGAGCTGGCCGGGGTCGGCGTTGCCTTCAAGCTCCTGCAAGCGCTATACCAGAGTATGGGCAAAGAGAAACAGGTCGACGGCTTTCTTGACCTGGTGGCACTGGGCACCGTGGCTGATATGATGCCATTGCTGGGGGAAAACCGCTATCTGGTAAAGCAGGGACTCAAGCTGATGAGCAGCCAGCCCCGACTCGGCATAAAGGAGATGGTACTGCTTGCCGGGACAAGCACGGATAGCCTCACCACGGAAGACATTTCCTGGGTTCTGGCACCTCGCCTCAATGCCGCTGGCCGGCTGGAGCACGCCCTGTCCAGCTATAATCTGATGGTAACCAACTCACCGGAAGAAGCCCATGACATAGCTATAGAATTAGAAGAAAAAAACACGGAGCGCCAAAGACTGACCGCCAAAGCCCTGGCTAAAGCCAGGGAGCAGATTCTAACCAAGGGGATACTGCCCTTACTGATAGCCAGTGGTAATGACTATCCTCCAGGCATCGTCGGGCTGGTAGCCGGCAGGCTCACCGACGAGTTCTACCGCCCGTCGATAGTCATTAATACCAGCGACAGCTACAGCACCGGTAGCTGTCGTAGTATCCCCGAATTCAACATCATTCAGGCCTTAAACCATTGCCGTAACCTGCTGAGCCACTTCGGGGGTCACTCACGGGCGGCCGGTTTTACTCTGCCGACCAGGAACCTGGCTCACCTGGAACAGCAACTTCAGCAAATGGCGGCTACAGAGCTGGATGGTATAGACCTCCGCCCCAAGCTCGATATTGATACCCAGACGACGTTGCACCAGCTGGGGGGCGCTACCTACCAGACGATTCAAGAGCTAGCCCCCTTCGGCCAGGGCAATCCGCTACCAATCTTTCTCAGCCGCAGTGTAGAGGTCGCCGATTGCCAGGTGATGGGCAACAACAGGGAACACCTGAGACTGAAGCTTAAACAGAACGGCGTAACCTGGGATGCCGTCGCCTTCAGGCTGGGTAGCTATTTAAATGAAGTGCATTCCAGCATCGATATCGTTTATAATCTAAAGCTGGAGCAGTGGCGCGGGCAGGAAAGATTGCGACTCAATATCCTGGACTTTGCCCCTGCTAGCCGGTAAGCATTAAGCTATTTAAAGGATAGTGAATATGGCAAACGAAGCGCTGGCTATCGCTATCGCCATAATAGTCGCCTATTTACTCGGCTCCATACCCTCGGCTTACATCATCGGCCGCCTGAGAAAGGGTATCGACATTCGCCAGGTGGGTAGCCGAAACATGGGCGCTATGAATGTTTTTTATAATGTAGGTACAGCCTACGGTCTGCTGGTCCTGTTTGCTGATATAGGCAAGGGGGCAGCCGCTGTTGCCCTTGCCCAGTGGCTGGATGTACCCGCAATAGCCCAGTTTATCGCCGGAGCCACCGCGGTACTGGGTCACATCTTCCCGGTATGGCTGAGATTCCGGGGCGGCAAGGGAGGGGCACCCCTTATCGGTGTGTTTCTCTATCTGATGCCATGGGGCATACCCATCGGCTTGTCTATCTTTTTCCTCTTATTGCTAATTATCCGCTTCCCGACCCTCAGCTACAGCATCGCCCTGCTCTGTTTCCCCTTTATCGCCTGGCTGATATACCACCGGGGAGACTATGTAATCTTCTCTGTGCTGATGCTGCTTATCCCGTTTATTCGTTACATTCCCAGGATAAAGGAAATGAGAGCCAAGGGCGGTAGCTGGGGTAGAGTCATCAAACGCCGTGGCCTAAAAGACAGGTTTTGACCTAAAAACCGGTTCTTTCCACTAGCATTTCTATCCATTAGGGACTTATGCCGCATTAAAGCCGCCAATAGCAAACCCACCTTTGTTACCAGTTGCAAAACAGGCTCCAGCTAGAGGATTGGGGCAGGCTAAATCAGCAGCCGTACTTATTACGATGACGCTAGCCTCGATTGCCGACACCACGGGTCCTAATTCTTCATATGTTACGTCTCCGGGATTGCTTACTTCAGTCCCTTGATAGGGCAGAGTTTTCGCCATCTGGGCTAAAGCTTCATCGTAATCTGAAGAGCTTACCTTATCCAAAAGACGCTCTTGCTCAGCTATAAGCTCGGAGGCAGAGCCAGGAACCCCACTATCTAGAAGCTGGATGACAGTTTCATAAGAGCCAATTTCCTCCATCGCTCCACAAAGTTTCTCCATTAATCCCAAATAGGCTTCCTTGTCGTTCCACTCAATATTATCCCCATCTGGAGAGACGATGACAGTCGCTTCAGTGTTACTCAGAGACGAGTTGTAATTCCCTACGCCCGGCGCTGCGGTCGCCGCAAAGCCAAAGGTATACTGAGGCCATTCTTTATTCCACTCAGCATACCCATACCAATAGTATTGGCCAAGGTCGGGTGTCCAGATCGCCGTATAAAAAATTAGAGTTGGCTCAACCAGAAGGGTCTCCATAACCTTCAGAACTACATTGCCCCCTTTCTTAAGTTCAAGTATCACTGAGGGCTCGGATTCTACATCCCGAAACTCAACTTCAATAACATCCCCTTCCTCTGGCGTTGTTGTTACTGTTACCGTTACTGTAGCTGTAGATGGATCAACCATTACTGTTACAAATTCAGTAACAGTTACCGTTTTCGTAACCTCAACCATTGCGGTAACAGTTTCATCCTTTACTGGAGCGGGGGTAGTCGTTTTTGTTACCGTAACTGTCTCTGCTGGTAAGAAATCGCAGGCCACAAATGCCGCGAGGGACATGGCCAATACCATGGCTAAGAAAACTAAAACTACCTTGTTTTTCATTGATTGACCCCCTTTACACTCTTGCTATTTGACGTTGTCAGCCGTCTTGCTTCTTGTAAAATAATACTCCCTGCTAGGGTCATCGTCAATACATTAGGACGGGTAAAACAATAGACATATACGTATAACAATCAGCCAGTTTATGCAGTTGACAGACAGATTAGAAGCCCTGCTGGAAATTATACCTTCATCCGACACGGTTTTCTGCCCCCACCCACCGCACCCGCTGACGAATCAGTAGGACTATAGCGACAACGGCCACTATTATGCCTATCACCTGAGCCTGGTGCAGGCCAAATAGAAAGGTCGTGCCCTCCCTTATAAAACCGACGCCAAAGCGCCACAGCGAGTAGCCACCCAGGTAAACGATGAACAGCGAACCCTCCGGCTTGAGCTTGTCCTTCAGTAAGAGCAGAACCACGAACAGTAGCATAAGAAATATGATTTCATATACCTGGGTAGGGTGAACGCCGCTGACACCGAAAGACAGACTGTTGGGATGGGTATAGGCTATAGCCCAGGGCAAAGAGGTGGCCGTCCCGTAGCAACATCCGTTTATAAGGCAACCTATGCGACCTATAGCTTGAGCCAGCACGATCCCCGGCGCTATCAAATCGGCGACATAGGCGAACCTGAAACTGCTGAATCGGCTGTAAACCCAGGTAGCCAGGGCCGCCCCAAGCACCGCCCCGTAGATAGTGAGCCCCTCACCGCCGATTATCTGTCCCGGGTTATGGACATAATAGTCCCACCGGTCAATAACATGAAGCAATCGGGAAAATATTACACCGGCGGGTAAGCCCAACAGCACCGCCGTTAAAACGGTTTCGTAAGTGAGGTTAGCTCCCTTCCTTACCTGCCACATCGTCCACAGCACCAGGGCGGTAACGGCGAGGGCAATCATAATGCCGTACCACCTGATTTCTATCGAGCCTATAGTAAAAGCCACCGGGTCTATATTTATCTCAATCATCCTTCCCCCAGACTATCTTAGATATATTTATAATCCTAGCCTCTTTATTTCCCTTCCTTAAGGGCGGTGGGTGGGAATAGATAAAGGTAAATCTTATTTTTCACCAACCCCATCTCCTTTATCCCCTTCGGTGAATTGGATGCAATTGCTCACTCAGAGGGATGATGGTTAGAATCTTAATACCTTGTCCATTATAGAGTACCATTTCTACCAGAAGCCTTAACAGTTCTTGCTTGCCGTTAAAGTCGGGGTTGTCTAACCCTATGCTGATCTTCTCTGCCATACTTCTAATGTTGGCCTCCTGATTTTTCGTTATAAACCTTTGGGCAAGTTGTCTTTCCAGTCCTGCCTTCCGCCTCTCTAGTTCGCCCTGCTCTTTCTGGATGAGTCCCATATCCTCCCGCATCATAAAGTCGGCATAAAGACCCTTACGATAGCCTTCTACTAACCGCCTCTGCTCCTCTGGTATTGCCTTTAGCCTGGCCTGACAAAGTTGTAGTTCCCGTTCCAGGATTTCCTTTGTCTGTGAATTGTCGGCATTATGGTGATGGAGCTCCTGGATAAGAAAGTCCGGATCCTTAACAAGCTGGCAAATTGTATTCCAGATTACCGGTTCTATTACATCAGTTCTAATCTCGTGGCAGGAACAGGGCTGAGGTTTGTTATCGAATCCAACCAGGTACTTGTCAGGATCGCCTTTATGGTAGCAGCGATAGTAGAGAGATTAAAAAATTAATTCTTATACTAATCTCAGCAGCTTAAGTTCGATATACATTAACGGCTTGGGAACAACAAATATCTCTGCCATCCTATCCAAATCATTACTCTCAAGCCATTTCTCCATAACCCATTCTCGCGGCATCAATATGGAAGCGGCAAAACGCTCAGCAAGAAATTCGTAGAAGGAGTGCCCATCATTTAGCCCTCTCTTAAACGAGTAACAACATTTGCATTGGGTTATGACATGGAAGGCTTCATGGAACAGGGTGAATCTCCTGGTAACAAATGGGTCATTGGCATTGAGATGTATTACCCAGCAATTATTCAGGTGCCAGGTAGCCCCATTACAACAACTAAGGGGGACTAACCGAACCTCTATAGGGTGATTCTCATCGGCCAGTGAGAAAAGCTCGGTTGGAACCGGTGGTTGTTTGACATTTCCCCTTTTCAGATACTTGTTAGCCAGCTTCTCTATTAATTTAAAGAATATATCGAATTTGATATTGCCTATGAAATCATAATCAGCGGGGTCAAACTGCTTGGTGGCTAATAACTCTTCAGCGTAGCCTACATAGTCGCAGGGGCACAGATTACCCTCAAGCCTTGAAGTACAGTTATCATACAGTGGGCAATGCTCTCCGTCACTGCTACCAACATAGGACCAGAGCTTGGATTCCCAGCTAGGAATCCTTACTATTTTGGTATCTTTTATGCCTGCGACGTTCAATTAAGTCCTCAATCATGGTAATCAGGTCTTCATCAAGCTCATGGGGATACTTTAAGCGGGCATAGTCTCGAAACTCGGGCCACTCATAGGGTTTCCCCTCTTGTATGCTTGGTATATGACCGGTGATGGCAAGGACTTTCTGTAAAGATACGCCACTGTATTCGGCCAGCCTACGGCATGATTTTGTGCTTGGTTTATCCTTCCCCGAAAGCCAGCGGAGAACCGTGGTATGGCTGATACCTATATCGGAAGCCATCTGGCTTGGTAGCCGTTTTCGTCTTCGCATTACTTCTTCCAGAAATGAAGCTACTGAACCATTATTTGTACCCATGGTGCATTTTACCAGAACAACCACATATATGTCAAAACGGAAAGCATTCTTCTCGTCTATGCTATGCTCTTCTGTAAGAGCTGCTTCAAATCTACAAATTAAGCCTATAAATATATTGTCATGCCATATATGCAGTATTATAATTCCTGATGAAAGTAAGCGCAGATTATATGAACTTAACCGTACATATACAGATATTAGCCTCCTTTAAATGGTAACCAGGTAAGGTGATATTCAAGGTTTGCTTAATATGCGGGAGCTGAGAAATAGGCTATACAACCAGGGGAGAAAGCCGGGAGTCTCTCATTGTAGGTGGTAGTAAAAATGGTGGTACCACAAAGTGGTTTTTAGAAGAGGTAAACAGATTTTTAAATAAATATGCTCTTCTATAATTAAC
>DAOUDM010000029.1:0-17761 GCA_034431095.1 Dehalococcoidales bacterium
CTATATCGCTGGGCATATAGTGCCTTTTAAGGTAATCGAGCATCGCCTGCCGGGGGATTGCCGAGACCGACTCCTTGCTGCCGGCTATATCACGCCCCAGGGGGTGGCTGGGCCACAGCAACTCGTCGATGAGCAGGCTCACCCTCTGCGGCGGGGAATCGTAGCCCATCTTAATCTCTTCGATGATGACCTGCCGCTCCTTCTCTATATCCCCAGCCTCAAACCGGGGATGGAGCAGCATATCCGCCAGTACATCCAGGGCTAGCGAGAAGTGGTGCCGGGCTACCTTGCACCAATAGACGGTCGTTTCCCGGTCGGTGCCGCCGTTGATGATGCCTCCCACCCCTTCTATCGCCTCCGAAATCTCCCTGGCTGTCGGCCGCCTGTCCGTCCCCCGGAACAGCAGGTGCTCGATAAAGTGCGAAGCACCGGCTATACTGTCGCTTTCATAGCGGGAGCCGACGCCGACAAAGAAGCAGACAGACACCGAATGCGTATGGGGCATAGTGGCGGTAACCACCCGAAGCCCATTATCCAGAACCGTCTTGTGATACAACTACTCACCCCTTCAATAGATACTGGGCTACATTCTAGGGTCATCTCCTGTGGGTGTCAATCTGATAATGTTGCCGGCGATGGACACGTTTCAGCCGATGGATTATAATATATGGCTCCAGAGGCATTTAATTTTCTTGATATTATGTGGTAATATATTTGTTGAGCTAAGGAGTGTAGCTCAGTCTGGTAGAGCAGCGGTCTCCAAAACCGCCGGTCGGGGGTTCAAATCCTCCCACTCCTGCCAGGAGCCGAGATGGTGGAATGGCAGACACGCTAGCTTGAGGGGCTAGTGAGCTTAGGCTCGTGGGAGTTCAAATCTCCCTCTCGGCACCAGAAAACGGGCGGAAGTAGTTCAGCGGTAGAACGCCTCCTTGCCAAGGAGGAGGTCGCGAGTTCGAATCTCGTCTTCCGCTCCAACGAAAATAATGGGCGACGTAGCCAAGTGGCAAGGCGGGGGTCTGCAAAACCCCTATTCACCGGTTCGAATCCGGTCGTCGCCTCCACTTTTTATAATCAAACCATCCCGCCTTTTTATCTCTCCACATATCTTAACAGCCTTTTACCTCCGTTATGCGTTATAATATATGTAATACATGAATTCATTTAAGAAAACATCTAAGAAAGGCTGTTGGGCAACTATTAAATGCAAGAAAATACAATAATCAGGACTGCCGGCTTAACTAAAAGGTTTGGATTAGCAAAAAACAATATCTTAGCCGTCGATAATCTGGATATAGAAGTCCACCGGGGTGAGATATTCGGCTTCCTGGGACCCAATGCATCCGGGAAAACAACAACCATAGGCATGCTGCTGGGCTTAATCAGGCCCACCTCAGGGACTATAGAGCTTTTTGGGCAGGATACCCGCCATAACCTGCCGTCTCTCTTAAAACGTGTCAGCGCCGTTTTGGAAAACTCCCCGTTTTACCCTCACCTTTCCGGATATGACAACCTTAAAATCTTTGCCAGGACAATAGGTAATATAAATAACAACCGTATTGACGAGGTTCTTGAAACCGTAGGGCTGAAGAAAAGAGCAAAATCAAAAGCAAGAACCTATTCATTAGGCATGAAGCAGCGCCTGTCTGTAGCCACAGCTTTGCTGAACAACCCCGATCTTCTAATTCTGGACGAGCCGACAAACGGGCTTGACCCATCGGGCATAATAGAATTCAGAGAGCTTATAAAATCGCTGGGCAAACAGGGTAAGACGATATTTCTATCCAGCCACCTTTTACATGAAGTAGAGCAGGTCTGCGACCACTTAGCCATCATCAACAAGGGCAAGTTCATCGCCCGGGGGCCTGTCGATGAATTGCTGCACCGGGGCAAAATGCTCCAGTTGCGCGTGTCTGACCCGGATGCGGCAGCAGCGCTGTTTATGAATGTGGAATGGGTTAAAAAAATCGAGATAGAAGACAGCTATATCTTTATTGAAGTACCCGAGGAAAAAGCCGCTGAGACAAACAGCATCCTAGTAAACGGCGGCATCCATGTCTCCGAGATGAAAATGTCTGAAGACTCCCTTGAAGATTTCTTCCTGGATGCCATAGACGAAATATCCGAGAAACCAGAGGAAAACAATGCTTAGACTGATAGGCGTAGAGCTATTCAAGCTGAAAAAGAGATGGCTGCTATATGCCCTGCTCATCGCCTTGCTGATATTCACTGTAATACCAATAATAACCGCCTATTCCAACTACCAGTCTATGGTGAAAGAAAACCCGGGAATAGAGGATATAGATATTACCAAAACCACAGATGGAGACCAGGATATAATTATAATCATTGACGGGGGGATGGGACAGGGTAGCATGGCAGACTGGGCTGATAGCATTAAAGAATCTTTTACCCTCCCCGGCTCGATGGGAGAAATATTTCGCAGCATTGCAGGCATGGGACCGATTCTGGTTATTGTTCTGGCTGCCGCAGCGGTAGGCTCGGAGTACAGGTGGGGAACACTACGCCAGATGCTTATCAAAGGTACCGGCAGGGCTGAATATCTCGGCTCAAAGCTCATTGGCATTGCCATAGCTATAATAGCCGGCGTCATCATCGCCCTTTTAGCCGGTTTTATTACCAGCCTTATAACCACCTGGCTGGCTGAGGGCAGTATGAGCTGGGATTTCATATCCCCTGATTTTATCGGTTATATATTTTCATCCCTGGGACGCATTCTTTTAATACTCGGCGTATATTTCACCCTGTCGGCCCTTTTCGCCATATTGTTCCGCTCCGTCACCGCGGGTATGGTAATGGGCATAGTTTTCATCTTCGCCGAGAGCATATTATTTGCCTTGCTCTCTTCTTCAACCGGCTGGCTGGCGGATATTGTCCCGTATACAATCGGCCATAACATCGCGGAGTTAAATAGCTTCAGCTTATACGCAGCGCAAGATTCCTCTTACTGGGTAAAGCCCACAGCCATCCTTTTAACATACTGCTTGGCATTTCTGGCGGCGGGGTTTTACGCCTTCCGCAGGCAGGATATAACTGCTTAAAGACCACCCACCCCTGCCAGTTGAAGCCCTTGACTGGAGGGAGTAAAATATCCTCAATGACGCCGTGGTGTATAGAAACCAATTATCATAAAGCCACACCCTGAGCCCGTTCAAGGAGAAAAGGTAATGAAGAAGGTGATTGTCGTTTTCCCGGCAAAAAACGAAGCCAAGACGATAGCCAAATGTATTGAGGTCGCCATACAAAGTAAATACCAGCCAGAGATATTAGTTATAGATGGCTACTCTACAGATAACACTAAAGAAGAGGCCAAAAGCGTCGGCGCTATAGTAATAGAGCAGAGAGAAGGGATTTATCCGGCCAAAGGTCTGGCTATAAAAGATGGCATAAGCGAAGCAATAAAAAGAAAGGCAGATATCATCGTCTTCCTAGATGCCGATATAGTCAATCTGACCCCGGAATGGGTCGACCTGCTGGCCGAGCCGGTGATTGAAAGAGCCTGCGATATGTCCCGGGGATACTACCGGAGAGCTGAATATGATGGTGCTGTAACAAAGCTGGTAGCCAAACCACTTGCCGGGGTATTCTTCCCTGAAATCGCCCATTTTAACCAGCCCCTCAGTGGCGAAATATGCGCCACCAGTGAGCTATTTCAGACCGTAATTGCCGACCAGGACTGCCCCGATGGCTGGGGTATAGATATATGGCTCTTAATAGAAACAGCCATGAAGGACTTTAAGATAAAAGAGGTCTATTTAGGTACCAAAGTACATACTTCACGACAGGACTACTTCCAAGACGTGGCCAAATTAGCCAAGATGGCCGAGCAGGTATCCCTGACCACCTTTAAGGAAGCTATAAAATACAAGAGAATAGACAACTTAAAAAGAATAAATTTGTAGCATATCCCCGCCGGGGTGGCGGAACTGGCAAATGAACTAAGAAGCGGAGCGAAGCAAGCCAAGCCAGTTACGTATCAGCTCGGTTTGTGTTACATCCAGCCCGGTAGAGTTCAGGCTTTCGTATACCAATTGCGGGTTTTCGTATACCCGATCCGTTGAGATGTCCATGATAGTAAGTTTGGCGATTCCTTTGTAAAGAAGATTAGCGCCTATGCTACACTCATTGATTTTATTCTCAAAATACCGGTAGTTTTCTATCAGCCTGCTGGAGCCGGATAATGGTAATTCCTCGTTGCTAATTAAACGAAAAAACGTATCCTTATCGCCTTGCGCCGGTATCAGCTTGTAGTAAAATTCTCCTCTTTCCTGGCCGTTGAATAGAAAGAGGTCATTAATTTCTTTGTGCCTTATGCCTGCTTGCCCTGTATTATTATCTGTCTTACCTAAGGCTGCTAGAAGTAAGGAAATGGTGATAAGTCTCTGTTGCCCGTCGAGTAAAACAAGTTTTGGCACAGAGGTTCTTATAAATATGCCATACTCAATATACACTATGGTTCCAATAAAATAGCCTTGGACTGTGTCATTTTCAGCAACTCTTACAATATCATCCCACAATTGTTGACATTGTTTCTCTGTCCAACAGTAGTAACGCTGTGGGTTGGGGACCATCATTTGCATCGGTTGTTGAAAAAACTCTAGTAAACTGATTTCAGTAGCTTTCATAATATAATCCCCACAATGCTAATGCCTAAATAATATTGACCTGCCCCCATAAGCAATATAAATTTCAAGTTATTGCTGCCGATAAAGGAACCTCTCTCCATAACTGTATCATAGCTGCCATTTTCCTGCTATTTTTGATTCCGGCATATGATATCTATATTATACCATTGGTGGATAACTGGGGAACACTGTCAGAATTGATTGGTAGCCTTTGCAAGGGACGTTTACAGCCATATAATTGAGGGGGTGAAATCGACACCGAGGCATCGCCTAATTTAAAATTAGCTCAAAGTCTTCAATCTTATTCTTACTTGTTGGCTTTTGTTTATTAGTCATCATTTTTTCTTAGGTGTTTTCCAAAATTGATCCCATTCTGTGGTGGTTATTGCCATTTCAGATAAAACCTTTGGGGGAATTGGATAAACAACTTTGTTTTCTTTCTCTATGGCTTTTATTTGTCGCTGTAAAATGAAGGCTATAGCCTTAGCGTGTTCCCAACTCATACGAATCTTTGCAATACCCTTCTTTGTAGCTACTCTTGGGTCTGAAGAACTAAGATAAAAATTCAGTACAGAACCATATGGATTGCCCACAACTTCAAACAAATCAGCGTAGTATTCAGGAACCTGAGTCTCATCTGGCATTTTGCACCTCCTGAACGTAATCAACAAGTTTTTCCACAGAAGGAATTACTGCTTTTACGTCCTCTTTAGAATAGCTATTTTCGTGGAATCCAAACCTATGTGCAAGATAAGCTTTTTCCCAAGCATCACTAATAAATTTCTTCTTCTTTTTACTTGCAAGCGTGACCGAAGCTCTTCTTAGCAAGTTCTGCCACCATGTGCCTTGTCTACAAACTTCTTCGTATTCATCAATTTTATAGAAGATAGTTAGAAATTTAATAGATTCTTCAGCAGTTTTGTATAGCTTTTCGCTAGCTTGCACTGTATCGTTGTGTGCTAGATAATTCCTCGCTCTCATGAGGTATTCCTGAATTGAAGCTACCCATATGTCCATATCCGTAATTGTACTAGCTTTAGGGTCAGATGAATCGCTTACTTTGTCACTAGGCGATAATTGAGCAAGGTTGGGTGGAGATGCCTTAGTGCCAGCGACATATTTTTCTTTAACCGCAGTAGTAGCAAGCTCTTTTTCTTTAGCCATAGCCTTTATCCTTCCTTACAATAAATAATTGGCAACCGTGTTGTCAAGTTTTGCGTCAATATGGTACTGGTGGTAGGACTTGAACCTACAACCTCGGGGATATCAGCCCCCTACCTGCTTATAAAACAGTTGCTCTACCGTTGAGCTACACCAGCCTATTAATTACAATTCAAATTACGTGTTGCTTTGGGAACATCGCCTTAATTTATGTTAAAACCCAGTATTTTAACATACCTGTAACTCTAACTTAACAAGTGGTACACATTGTGGGACAGGTCGGTCAACCTTTACCACGAAGCGAAAACAATTAAGTTCGGTGTTCGTCAACTTCTCCCTCTACTTGACTAGGACACGGGACGAATGGCAGGAAGACTTTTTCGGGAGGAGGGCAGACGGCTGTCCTTATGTCACCCTGTGGAATGCTCTTCATCAATTCTCTAACCTCCCCCTTTAGAGCGGGGTCGGGAGTCATATCTTGAGCATATGCAGCATAACGAAACACCTGCTCCCACTTGCCAAGTCGAAAGGCGGCCACAGATGCTTCGAATGTGGGCATAGCTGATTTCGACCAGTAGTTCGCTCTCTCGTATTGGTCCAGCGCGAGGTCAGGTTTGCCGGCATCGATAGCCTCACCCATCCCCATAGCTAAACTGAATGCACTGGGTTCTGCTTTAGTATCAACATCACATTCATGCCAGGCAAGGCAACCACCATAGCACCTGCCCGTTTTAAAATGCTGACATTCGCTGCAGTGCGAAAAACAACCTCGGTGGAGCAACTGAGGTTCTATACGTGCCAGGAACCAATCCCCTATTTCCCTCTCGTTTTGGAAGTCCGTTAACTTCACCCGGACTAATTTTGACAGTGCAAAACACCTTATTACCTCTAACTCCGGAGTCACGTCTAAAGCGGGACCGCAGCAGCCCATACGTTCGGCAGTCCCAGGATGATATTGTCTCACCCACCCCAGTTGTGAGTCTTTGAAAAAGCAAACTGGTAAAGGGCAGTCTAGCCGAGCCTCTATATTCAGCCGTGCAGCCTCCTGTAGCATGACGAAGCACCGCTCTGCAAGGGCACTATACTGCATCGGCTTGACTACACTGGAGTGAAAATCACGCTGGGGGTTTGCCACTGCCCAGCGGAAGTTAGACCGGGCAAGACGATAAGCGAGGGTTGGCATAAAGCTGGGGTCAAAGTCCAGGCGCCACACGTTGAAACTTAATACGACTCTGAAACCTTTCCGGATCGCTGTCTCAACGTTGCTCATCACTTTGGCAAAATGTTTCGGGTTCTTGTAGTCCCTAGGTTCATTGATGTTAAAAGCGAGACCGACATCCTCGGGGGATAAACTGTCGAGGAGACGCTTGTTAAACACTCCGCCGGTGAGTACCATTAAACTCGTCCCCGGGCAAACCTGACAGAACCTGGTGACAATAGTCCCTAGTTTAGGGTGCAGAAATGGCTCGCCTCCGACCAATTGAAGGGATTCGAGATGAGAATTACGTGCCCAAGTGGCGAATTGTTCGACATTTTCCATTGAAATTAATCCTTTTCCCCCTCTCTGACGCTCAGCCGTCTCAAAACAATAGGGGCAAGAATTGGAACAACTCCGTGCCAAGACCAGATTCATTCTGCACCTCCAACACTCATATAGTTTTGCTTTTTATGGTTTGTCAACAAAATTATTGTAACATATTTACAGTATTTCATCGTGTATATTGCTTCTAAGGTTGAGGATAGAATTCGAATGGGGCCAGGAATAAGATAAGCTCAACGGGTTCCGATTCAGTAACTATGAATAGTACATCGTCCTTGAGGCTGCTACTATAGACGTTTTAGCCTTACAATAGAAGTTCTACTTATTGACCGTCAGTTAATATTAGTATAAGCTTCTTCATTAACAGGAAGGGTAGCTTAATAAGGCATATTTACATTCAGACTGATTTTATGTATAAAGCACCGGTTCCACTAAACGGCGTAATAAGGGGCTAGCGTCTCTTTTATCATTTAATATAAATAAAGGGGGTAATTATGAGGATTCCAAGTAAAGCAATCATCCTATTAACCGTTGTGGTACTCATGCTGGTGCCGGTTATCGGCTGTACTGGAGCTACCGGAATACAGGGAACGATAGGCCCACGTGGAGAAAAAGGGCCTCAAGGACTTCAGGGTATTCAGGGAGAACAGGGACCTGAAGGACCTCAGGGGTCAGCGGGGCCACAAGGAGAGCAAGGACTGGTAGGACTGCAAGGGTCTCAGGGAATTGACGGTGAACAGGGAGTAGCGGGACCACAAGGTGAGCAGGGACCTGAGGGCATTCAGGGTATCCAGGGAGAACAAGGGCCGGAGGGACCGGAAGGTGACCAAGGACGAACTGGACCTCAGGGTGAGCAGGGTATTACCGGTATAGATGGTGCTACCTGGCATAACGGTACCGGATCACCTGCCGGTTCACTAGGTGTTACAGATGATTTCTACCTTGATAACGATAACGGCTGGGTATACAAGAAGACAGGTGCATCTACCTGGGAATACCAGGTGACCCTTGCTATAGATAAGCCTTTACACAGTGCCGAACAAATCGCCCTACTTCAGTGGTATGAGGAAGGTGGGGGCAGGGACTATGTTAGCATCTACACATATGCTGTCGGGACTAATCCCCGGGGCATCTGCTTCGACGGCACCTACATCTGGGTGACTAATTATATTGCCAACACGGTAAGCAAGATTAATGCCGACACCGGCACCGTTGACGATACCATCACTGTCGGGAACAATCCCCGGGGTATCTGCTTCGACGGCACCTATATATGGACGGCTAATGATACCGGCAGATCTGTAAGTAAGATTGACCCCTCTGATGGCACCATTATCGCCACCTATGGTATCGTGGAACGTCCTCGTGAAATCTGCTTCGACGGCACCTATATCTGGACGACCAATTATTTTGACAACTCGGTAAGCAAGATTGATGCCTCTACCGGCACCGTTACCGGTCCTTATGCTGTCGGGGACGGTCCTCGTGAAATCTGCTTCGATGGTACCTACATCTGGGTGGCCAACGGTACTAGCGGCACGGTAGAAAAAATCGATGCCTCTAATGGAACTGTTGTCGGCACCATTCCTGTCACAAGTGGCCCCAGCGGTATCTGCTTCGACGGCACCTATGTCTGGGTTAGTCATACTGCTTTTGGCACGGTTAGCAAGATCGATGCCTCTACCGAAGCTGTTGTCAATACCATCACTGTCGCAAGTGGTCCCACCGGCATCTGCTTCGACGGTACCTACATATGGGTGGCTAATACTTATAACGACACGGTAAGCAAGATCGATACCTCTACAGACACGGTTACCGACTTAATCACTGTCGGGGTTGATCCCTCAGCCATCTGCTTCGATGGAACCAATATATGGGTTACTAATCGAGATGACGACACCGTAAGTAGGATAATAGATAGGATAATAGATTAGAGAGTCTCTTAAAAATTGGTGTGTCTGCCGGCTCAATGGCATGGTTTCGTAGGACTCTTCTTATTGCAGCCATGGATTGATTGGCAAGTATTTTGTGGTTGTAGATGTCAATGACTCCAGCTGAATATTCTATAACGTCTTTACCGGATCAGTTCAGTTAAAGGAGATCCCTTAGTGCAGAGCCAGCTTCGGGAAACTGAAAGGTAAAGCCCAGCTGTAGTAAATGTCGTGGAATAGCCCGCTGACCATCCAAGAGGACGGTTGCCATCTCACCGAAGAGTAAGCGCAAGGTAAAGCCAGGAATGGGCACGATTGCTGGTCGCCTGAGCCGTTGTCCCAGCAAGCGATTGAATTCTGCATTTGAGAGTGGAGCTGGTGCACTCAGATTAAACGGACCGTTCGCAGTCTCGTTTTCGATCAGGAATCGGATAGCGCCTACTTCGTCAGCAATGTGGATCCAGGGGAACCACTGCCGTCCACTACCAAAACGCTTGCCGGCGAAGAAACGAAATGGTAGTAACATACGAGGCAAGGCACCGCCTGCGGTGCTGAGTACCACCCCGGTGCGGATGATTACCTGCCGTACTCCTAGCGCTTCCAAGGGTGCTGTAGATGCCTCCCAGTCTACGGCGACGCGTGATAGAAAGTCCTGCCCCGGCGGCGTCTCTTCCGTTATCTCTTCGTCGCCACAGGGACCATAGTAACCGATACCCGAAGCCTGAATAGTGACGTGAGGTTTATGAGCTGCCGATTCGACTGCTTGAACTATGGCTCGGCCGGCATTCAAACGGCTCTCAAGAATGCCATGCTTGCGCGCTTTTGTCCAACGGCTCGAGCCGATTTTCTCGCCGGCAAGATTGATGATGGCGTCGGTGACGCTGACTAGAGAACTCCACCCCTCAGCGGTATGACCATCCCACCATTTCACGCTAACGCCCGCCGGCAGGCCGATAATTCGTTCTGGCCGTCGACTTAGAATTATGACTTCGTTACCATCGCAAGCTAAGTTAGCTGCAAGTGCTCGGCCTATAAGACCGCTTCCACCTGTTATCAGGACACGCATGGTCTTACCTATCGCTTTCGCCATTCTACGCCATCATGATAGCTAGTGCAAATGGCCAGTTCAAGTTCAACTTTATGGTCGAATATTACAGGGTAACAATAAAATGGATTGCATTAAAGTGAGAAGGACTTAAGCACACTTTAGGTAGCCAAGATAGCCAAAAAGGCGGGGCTGGAAGGTGTAAGATTCCACGATTTGAGGTACAACTTTACCAGTCTCATGCTACTACGCGGGGCAAAGCCTAAAGTTATCAGTAAGGCGCTAGGCCGTCCAGTATGCCACGAAAAGCCTGGGTATCTTTTAGGATGCCTTCCATAGCTTTCAAAGTTTAGGAAAGTATTTTCAGTGAGTATTTACTCGACGCTTTTATGTTTGCGCATTACTTCTTCTAGAAATGAAGCTACGGAACCATTATTTGTACCCATGGGTGCATTCTACCAGAGCAACCACATATATGTCAAAACGGAAAGCATTCTTTTAATCTATGCCCTATTCTTATATAAAAGATTATTTAAAAGTATAAATAAGCCTATAAATATATTGACATGCCATATATGCAGTGATATAATCCTAGAAGTCAGCTAGCGCAGATTATATGAACTTAACCGTACATATACAGATATTAGCCTCCTTTAAACGGTAACCAGGTAAGGTGATATTCAAGGTTTGATTAATATGCGAGAGCTGAGAAATAAAGGAGACAAAAACAACATAACCATCTCAGTATGGAAAAGCACCAAAGGTAAGCTGGATAGGAATAGAGCTCCAGGTCAGAGCTATAACGGCTTTATCTGCCAGCTTATTGGTTTTTGGGAAGGGGCTGGGAAAGAAAGAATATTCAGTCGAGCAGGCTCTGCCGGGGGAAACCAGGGTGTTAAAGGATCGGCAATTTCCTATTAGCTTAAATTCCTCCTGTACCCCTCCCGTGTGGGTAGCCCCGGCCGTAATCGGAACTGGCGGTAAGGTCTGCTAATAATTAAGGTTATCAATTGGTTCTTAATATATTACGGAACAGGAGGTGATGCCTATAAAAAGACAAAGTGAACCACCGATAAATACGTTAATCTAGTAATAAAAAGAGGAATATATGAAAGAAGATAAAAAGAAAGAAAGAGGAGAAGTCTCCAGACGAGACTTCCTTGTTGGAGCCGGTGCTGTCGTCGTCGGTGGCGCCATTGGTGCTGGCATTACCTATCCTCTGGTAGCCGGTAAGGACGGTGAGATCACCACCGTAACCAAGACGGTATCCGTACCAACAACGGTTACTTCCACCAAGACAGTAGGTGATGGTGCCACGGCCACAGTGACTGACACAGTAACCACGACAGTGGGTGGTGATGGTGCTACAGTTACCAAAACCGTTACTGCGACCACTACAGTAGGTGGAGATGGAGCAGTGCCACCGGCACTGGAACCAGAGGAAACAATGGTAGTGCAAATTCAGCATATGCTACAATTTGATACTAAGAACGGTCGCATCGTCAGGGGCAGACGGGTACACTATACTGAAGATTACCCGAATCTCCAGCCCTGGACGCTAACAGCACGCGGCAAGACCTGGAATGCACCTATAGTGTCTCCTCCAGCGGCTTACTATCTGTGCCACAGAAAGCGCTCGGATTCCCCCAACAGGTGTCTGTATCCGCTCCAGAGGATTGACTGGGAGCCCGGTGGCGACCCGGCCAAGATGAATACCCAGAACAGGGGAATAAGCAATTACAAGAGGATCTCCTGGGATGAGGCAGCCACCATTATAGCCAGCGAGCTGAAGAGGGTGGCAGATACATACGGGACGGAGGCGCTAACAGACACCTACAGCGGCGGCCACAGTGAAGGGCATAATGTACCTGGCAGCCATGGAACCCAGGGAAGGTTAATGCAGTGGTGGGCGATGTCCGAGTATGGCACACCTATCACCAGCTCATCCGGTGCCGCCACCAGCAGCTCCGGAGGGCAGCTGGGCGGAAGGTATGTTCTGGGTTCGGACTACGAGCCCATTGACGTACTTAAGGATGTAGCCGAGAACTGCGATATGCTTCTGGGTTGGGGTTGCGACCCTGTGAGTAAGGCGTGGCGCTATACCATTGGATTGCAGCAGGGTATGATATTCCACTGGTTGACGAAGGTCTTGGGTATCAAGTTTGTATCTATCTGCCCTAATCTGAACGTGGGAGCAGGTGTTCTTAACGATAAGTGGATCCCGGTGATACCCTCAACTGACGCCGCTCTGTCGTGCGCCATAGCTTATACCTGGATAAACGAAGGCACCTACGACCAGGACTACATAGACACGCACACGGTTGGCTTTGACATATTTAAAGCCTATGTCATGGGCGACGAAGACGGCATTGCCAAGACACCGGCATGGGCTTCGCCGCTATGCGGCGTCCCGATATGGACCATTAAAGCCCTGGCCCGGGAGTGGGCATCGAAGCCGACATCAACAGCATACGGGCGCTCCGGCGGCGGTGCTGTCGGCCGGGCGTTATACGCGCATAACGCCCAGAGGCTACAGCTCTACCTGCTATGCATGCAGGGGTTGGGAGCACCCGGCCATCACCAACTCCACCAACTTCGGAGTGCCATTGGCCACAGCGACCCACGCCCCCGCCATGGAAATCAAGGCGCGAATACTTTACTGAGCTCTGCTATGGGTGCAGATGTGACGCTGCCCCCGTCCAGCGAAAGACAATCATTCCCGAGGGAATATTTTGAAAAAGCCATCCTTGACCCGCCGGTTAGCTGGTATCAAACTGGTTCGCAGTTCACTAAGTCCACCTACCCGATGCCAGGCAAGTCTGAGATACATCTGATGTGGCAGACAAGCTCCAGCTTTACAGGTAGCCGTCAAAATTCGTTTGGAACGCAAAGAGCCCTGCAAAGCCCCAAGCTGGAATGCATCATATCCCAGAATATGTGGTTGGAAGACGCCATGGTATTTTGCGATATAATCCTGCCCATCACCTCCGCCCCGGAACAGCCCGATATCAATGTTACACTTGATAATTTCGACAGCCTTACGCTTCGCACAACAGGCATCATTCCCCCCGTAGGCGAAGCCAAAAGCGACTTTGAGGCAGTTCTTACGGTAGCCGACAAGCTGGGCTGGTACGATAAGATTACCGGAGGCGTGAGTTACGAAGACCTTATCCAAGAACGGCTCCAAACGGGCTACGAAAATTGTGAAATAACAGACCTGGTCAGTTTTGATGAGCTAAAGGCAAAGGGCTACTACCCTCAACCGCCTGACCCAAAGTGGTACGATAGAGAACCTGCCTTCCTGGCCTTCTACAACGACCCGGCAGGCAACCCCTTACGCACACCAAGCGGCCTGCTGGAGTTCGAATCCCAACTGCTGAAAGAGAATATGCCCGACGATAAGGAGAGGCCGCCGGTGGCGCGCTACGTAATAGGAGGCCCGGCGTCCGAAGGCTGGGCCCATGATGAATCCATTTCCGGTGACAGGTTCAAGGACTATCCTATGATGGTGGTTTCCGACACCTCGACCTGGAAACACCATTCAATGTTCTCTGATGTGCCGTGGACCAGAGAGGTCGAAAAGGTCATCGGCTGGGATGGATATGCCTACTCACCCGTATGGATTAGCCCGGTAGATGCCGCCGCCAGGGGCATAGAAGATGGAGATATAGTAAAGGTCTTTAACGAAAGAGGCGGTGTTCTCGGTGGCGCAAGAGTGTGTGAACTGATAATACCCGGAGGGTTACGTTTTGAAAAAGCTGGAGGCTCACACCATATAATTCCCGGCGAGCTTCATCAAGGAGGCAATCCTAACTGTATCAATCCCATCTCGCCCTTCGCTCATACTGTTTATGGTTTAGCCTGCACTCACTTTCTGGCCGAGATTGAGAAGGTAACCGGGAACATGATGGACGAGTGGCGAAAGAACTATCCCGAAGCATTCAAGAGAAACCGTGAATCCTATGACCCGGATTACGGTCCATTCTTTACCGGCTGGGTTGAAGGAGGTATGTAATGGCTAAAGTTTTTATCAATGATATTGAAAAGTGCATTGGATGCTACTGTTGTCAGGTTGCCTGTAAGGACGAGCACTGCGGCAACGACTGGATGCCATATGCCAGGCCTCAACCGGAGACGGGGCAGTTCTGGTTCCTGTCAGACGAGCATATCCGGGGGACCGTGCCCAAGGTCAAGGTGCGCTACGTCGCTAAGCTATGCCAGCACTGTGATGACGCTCCCTGCATCCCGGCCTGCCCTAATGAAGCTATCGTTAAGAGGGATGACGGGCTGGTTATCATTGACCCGGTAAAATGCACCGGGCGCCAGCTATGTATGCCTGCCTGTCCCTACAACGTTATCTTCTTCAACCAGACGCTCCAGCTAGCCCAAAAGTGCACCGGCTGTGCCCATCTGCTTGACCGGGGCTGGCCTATCAAGGAACCCAGGTGTACTGACGCCTGTATAACGGGAGCGCTGGAATTCGGCGAGGAAGCTGATTTTAGTGCCGAGATAGCACAGGGTGAGAGGCTAGCTCCTGATACTGGCCCCACTCCTGACACCAGGGTATACTACCTGAACCTGCCTAAGCGCTTTATCGCCGGAACAGTATATGACCCGGCTAGCGAAGAGGTGGTTATTGGCGCTACCTGCACCGTTTCCGGTGATAGCAGTGGCACCGCTACCACCGACGGTTTTGGCGACTTCTGGGTAGATGGTTTGGCGGTGGGCACCTTCTCGCTAACGATTGCGGCTGATGGTAAGACCAAGACAATAGACGCTATCAGCACAGAGAAGGATGTCAACCTGGGTGACATAGCGCTATCTTAGTGCTATAATCCCTGACAAGATGTGAAGGTTGAATGGAGAAGGGGGTGAGGATGTTAATCCTCACCCCCTTACCAGAAAGTAAATAAGAGAAGGGGGTAGTAAAGCATGGGTAACTATAGGGTTTGGCTGTTCCGTGTTTTGGTCTTGGTCGGCGCCGGGCTGATACTGTATACCTGGTTTCAACCGTGGTGGACAGCCTATATTGTTGAGCTGGATGTATACGGAGTGACCATCTACCCGTATGGAATGGAAATTAGCATGGGAGATTATCCTCACTGGTTGGCCGGTGCTGAAAACGCCATGCCAGCCTGGTTTTTCACCTTTATGTGGATTTACCTGGGAATAGGTGTGGCAGCACTCCTGTATAGCCTGTTTGCCAGTGAAAAAAGGGTTGGCCTGGGTAGATTTAGCTGGTCACTGCCCCAGGTGCTTGTCGGTGGTGTTGGTCTGTCATACGTCGTTATCGTTGTCTCGGCGGTAATTACTATCGCCATACAATCGGGTAGCTTTTACGGGGCACCGCTGCAAGGGTCTATTTTCGTCAGCTTAGAAGAGCAATATGAGAGTTTCGTAGATACAGGCCTTCTATTTGGCTACTGGCTTGCCTGTGGCGTTGGCCCATTTTTAGTTCTTTTAGCTTTACTTCGTAATAAAATCATAGGCAGGTAGTTTTCTGAAATAAGATAGAACAATTGAACCTACGAATGGCAAACCCAAGCAAAAATAAAAAGTAATAAGGCTAAGTGGGCTATGATTTTAACTCCTGCCCACTTAGTTATTTATCACCGGTAATGCAGTATTTTTGTCCTTGAGGGCAATGGTGACTTCATTTGCTACCTATGTGGTTAGCAGGAGGGAATAGGATTGTCTGACGAAGAAATAGCCAAAGAAGTTCTGTTGCCAGAGGAACAAGCTGTTAAGGAAACTAAGGAAACACCAAATACTCTAGAACCAAAGGCGATGGAAAATTACCGTTTTAAAGTATAAATTTGATAAAAACGTGAAAAAAGGTGGTTGAGTAGAAGCAGCTGGCGAATAATAAGTAACTGCTCCAAGTTGCCAGGCTGCCGGCAAACCATATCCCACCGCTAGCATATCGGAACAGGTCAACTCGGAGTACATCGATAGTACGCTGTTTATTGTTTCAGGCGTAGCTGCGGTTCTTCTGGATATTAATTTCTCTATAGCTGTGGTGGGGTATCTGGTTTATGTTTGGGCTATACCTTGTTTGTAGTTACCCTGCCGATTCTAACATCCGGAGTTCTCTTTCTTATCTGGGGCAGGGCAGCCCCACTTTAACGGAATATACAGATAAGAATTGTAGTATGAGTCCATGATTGGTAAAATTGAAGAATTAGTGAGAACTTACATTACGTGAAAAGACCATCGGTGTTATTATGAAAGTACTTCTTATTTTCCCTCCATTTTGGATGCCGTTTGGATGCCGTACAGGCCATACTTGAGTTTACCATCACTTGCCGCCTGTTTGAAAAGCAGTGGTGTCACTGTGGTTCAAAAGGATTTCAACATAGAGGCCTATAACCTGCTTCTATCAGAGCGTTATCTTAAAGGTCTACGGGAACGCTTACAGAATCAATTTAATACCATAGATTTAAAAGATAGTTTAACGTTCCGTATAGAACAAATATACTATTGTGACCTCTATAAAGCTAAGTCCAGCATCCCATACATAGCCGAAAGAATCGAGAAGGCTAAGGACGTATTCAGAAATAAACAAGCTTTCTATGACATAGATGCCCTATCTAATGCCAGAAACATTCTCAGTCAAGCACAGGCTATCATCTCAACAGGGTGTTTTCCCACAGGGCAGGATTTGATATGGCCTATCAATGTGCGGTTACAGAGGTCTCTGGCGGATATCAAGAAGATCACTCAAAACAGGGCCCAAAACCCGTTTTTAGAACTCTATGAGAACCATTTACTTCCATTCATACGTAAGCAAGGCCCGGACATAATCGGTATTTCGATTGCTGGTGATAGCCAGTTGATTCCAGCGCTAACTCTATCACGCCTGATTAAGTCGTCCCAGCAAAAGGCTCATGTAGTGGTTGGTGGCTATGTAATTACACTGCTGTCTGACGTATTGATGAAACATGAGGAGCTATTTACTCTCTTCTTTGATAGCGCTGTGCTTTACGAAGGTGAACGTCCATTATTGAAACTGGTAGAGCAGCTTTCGCACGGCCAAACCTTGAACGATGTGCCAAACCTGATTTATCTTGATCGAGGTAAAATACGCGCTAATGAGGTCTTGCCGTCGGAGAACATAAACTCACTACCGACCCCCTGTTTCGATGACCTGCCACTTGATTCATATTTAAGCCCGGAACCGGTTCTTCCTATCCTTTCATCAAGGGGGTGTTACTGGAGCAAGTGTGCCTTCTGTTCACATAATGAATCCTATGGATGGCATTATCAGAGCCGGGACGTAAACAGAGTTGTTGATGATATGCAAGAATTATCCCGGAAACACGGAGTAGTACACTTCGCCTTCTCTGATGAAGGTATATCTCCGAGTTCGATTAGCAAGTTGTCTGATGAACTTATTAAGAGGGGGATGAGGGTTAGATGCTCCACTAATGTTAGACTGGAG
>DAOUDM010000030.1:0-57661 GCA_034431095.1 Dehalococcoidales bacterium
AGGGCCTTCGACTGGTAGAGACGATACCAACATCTTTGCTATTTGCCGATAGGTAACGCTAATTTTCATTTTATCCCTCCGTGCTTATTACCTATCGGACTAGCACTGGTTATTCAACTGTTAAGGTGCTCCAGCTAGCTAGGCTGGCAATTCAATTTAGAATTGGTAATTTTAGCTTTATAGCCTCCTGTATTTAATTTCTAAATAAACTAAATCTATAACTAAAATGATGTCACAAAAGAGCATATTGTGCATTAACAGAATGAACCTATATTTACATGATTAGATTGGTTTGAGATAGAGCCAAAAATAAAAACCTCAAAGCCAATACAATCTGGATTGCACAATAAGAGAGGGCTAGAGCTATTGTGCAATCCCCGGCAGGATCACATTGCTTAAGGCGCTAACAAGGCTGGCTATTCATTCTGGGGTGTGGTATAGCGGTGCAAGAGATTAACGGAGATACAGCATTCTAGCCATAGAGCGCCTTAAGGGGGTCAGCCCATGCTTCCTCTGGCGCCTGTCTTCCCGTATTAGTGAGTCGATAGTAGATGCGGGGATTACCTTCCGGGTAGTTATCCTGGAAGGCTGAGGCTTCTCTAATACCTGAAAGCTCCACCCAGTTAAGCCTCTGAATGTTAGAGAAGTAGGTTACAAATGAATGGTAACGGCAGCCCTTCGATTTGTAGGGCAGGCGCTCCAGGTATTTCAGGGTCAGGATTTCAATGTTGTCAGGACTGATAGAGCGGTGCTCTTTCCTGGCTCTTTTCTCTTCCGTCCTGGTTGCCTTGTCCAGGGCAGTAACCTGCCTCAGGGCTTGCTTGTAGTAATAGAAGATATCAGCCTGGGGTGCGCCTGTCTCAGGGTCAATGGCCGGTGAACCTTCAGGGCCATGGCCCATGAGAAACTCCCTTATAAACCACCCGCAGCCGAAGGGTCGTAAGAACCCACCCCTGGTTGGCTTCAGCAGCTCGGTCACCCTGCTTCTCCTTTATCCCAGACCAATTTGTTCATGGGCCTTTCTTCCGCCATAGTCTTTGATACCAGTCATGAAGCTCTTTTCCAGACACCTTTCTGTACTTGGCGGTGGTATTAAAGCTTTGGTGGCCAAGGTGCTCTTGAAGCAGTCGTAGACCATCTCCTGAATCATCAAGTTTTACCGCATGCACGGCAAAGGCATCCCTTAGCCGGTGGGGGCTGACGTTATGCTCTTTGCCGGTCTCGGGATTGATTAAGCAGGGGAGTCCTGCCTTTTCAGCACATTTTTTGATAATCTGCCAGGCTCGATGGCGGTTTATGCCGAAAATAAGCCTCCTCCCGTTTCGAAGAACCGGACCACCACGCCTGATATAGTCTTTTAGCGCTCTCAAAGTCTCGTTATCAACGGGCAACACCCTCTGACGATAATGTTCCTGCTGCTCGATTTGAGCCCTTTCAACCTTGCTACCACACTTGGGACAGAAGGTATGGCTTCTGCCGAGTCTCTGTCCGCACCCGGAGCAGGACATCTTTAGGCGGGCTTTCAGGTGTTTAATGGTAATTGTGCTATGGCCGAGATCCACTTCTTCAACTGTCAAAGCCAGGGCCTCGCTGACCCGGCAGCCAAGGTGGAACAGGAGGCGAATCAGCAACCTGTCCCTCAGGTTATTCGTTTCTTTCTCCATCAGAGTAACTTCCTCTGGCTCAACATATGCCTTCATTACTTCCCCTCTTCCCCAAGGTATCCCAGCCTGTCAACTGCCCTATGCAGCTCATACCTGTATCCTGAAGGGTAAGTGAATTCGGTCATTGTGACCATATCTTGAACAAGCTGCGTGAGGCTGAAATCCTGTTGAGTCAGGGATTAACGGTGGGTGAAGCCAGCAGGAAGCTGGGAGTTACCGAACAGACCTACTACCGATGGCGCAGGAAGTACGGCGGCATGCGTGTAGAACAAGCCAAGAGATTAAAGAAGCTGGTAGCTGATATCTCTCTGGATAATGCCATACTAAAGGAGGCCGCCTGGGGAAACTTCTAAGCCCGTCCAGGAGACGCCAGGTAATCACCAGAGTACGTGAGCATATTAAAGTCTCGGAAAGACGGGCTTGCCGGGTGCTGAAGCAGGCCAGAAATACCCAGCGCCGTAGTCGTGAGATAAGCGGTGAGGAAGCTAGGCTGGTGGCAGATATCACTGCCCTGGCCACCAGGTACGGCAGATACGGCTATCGTCGGGTTACAGCACTACTGAATGGATATGGTTGGCAAGTAAACCATAAGAGGATGGAAAGAATCTGGAGGAGAGGAGGGTTGAAGGTACCACAGAAGCAATCGAAGAGAGGGAGGCTGTGGCTTAATGATGGTTCTTGTATCAGATTGAGGCCACAGTCTAAGGATCATGTCTGGAGCTATGACTTCGTGGCCGCTAGAACTGTTGACGGCAGAGCTTTCAAGATGCTCACCGTCCTGGATGAATACACCAGGGAATGCCTGGCTATTCTGGTAGATCGTCGCATTACCTCTGGAGATGTTATCGACCAGTTGTTTAATCTGTTCGTTCTCCGAGGTATCCCAGGGCACATTCGCTCCGATAACGGTCCCGAGTTCACCGCCAAGGCAGTAAGAGGCTGGTTAAACCGGCTGGGTATAAGAACGCTGTTCATAGAGCCGGGAAGCCCATGGGAGAACGGATATATAGAATCATTTAATGGTAAGTTGAGAGACGAGTTACTAGACCGGGAGATATTCATGACATTAACAGAAGCGAAGGTATTGACTGAGCAGTGGCGGCGGGAATACAATCAGGTAAGACCACATAGTTCCTTGGGTTATAAGCCACCAGCTCCTGAAGCTAAAATGGTCGAGACTCTAACTATATAGGTGGTGCCACTATTGGGGGGCAGGTCAGCCCGTTACTAATTGTTTTGGCTTTATTGTGAAATAAGATTATGGGCAAACCAAAACCCGTTATTTCAACTATGAATTAGAATATTCTCACCGAATTATAAGGACAGGAGTATTGGTATGGGCAGCTTTAGGGTTTTACTATTTTATATTTTGGTTCTAGCTGCTGCCGTTTTGATGCTAGTATCATGGTTTATGCCATGGTGGAACGCTTATATTGTTGTGCTGGGTGAAAGTGTAGTTTTCATCCATCCCTGGGGCCTTGAAACAAACATTCCGCAACATTATGCTTCATACTTAACAGGCGCTGATATGTCGGTATGGTTTGCCCCACTTATGTGGATTTATCTCGGGCTATGTATTGCAGCACTTCTATTTAGCCTATTTGTCAGTGAGAAAAGGGTTGGCCTAAGCAGGTTTAAGTTTTTACTGCCTAAATTTATAATCGGGCTTGTTGGTCTGTCGTATATCGTGACCGTCGCGACTGCTGTACTTGTTATAGCGGGACGCGCCGGTGATTTTTACGGAGCGACACTGATAGGTTCTATTCACCTCTCCGTTGGATCTCAAGGGAGTCTCGTAACAACAGGCCTCTTATTTGGCTACTGGTTGGCTTGTGCTGTTGGCCCATTGCTAATTGTCTTAGCCTTGTTTCGAAATAAGATTATGGGCAAAACTTAGAAAAGTTTTTATAGTATTGAAATTATACTAACATAAGAAATTAGGAATACAAGCTTGTTAGAATAGCCAAGATTTTAAATCAGAGCTTGTATTCACTGATCTGCCATCATAAGGTATACCACTTGTTAAGTCTGAAGGCAACCTAGTTTCAATACCTTGTTCCAATGAACGTTTTTATTAGAGTCACAATCTGACGAATTGTCAAATTGACTTTTTGTTTAGCAATAAAGCTAAACACGAATAAAACGAAGATGCCAAACAAACACTATGTTTGGATGGTGACATTCCCTCACTATGGATTCTGCCATCTCCGGCTTCTATTCTCAACCAAAATCGCCCGTTGTAAGTATAGTTATGAGACGGTATACTGGACTCATGACCGTCTCGCTACCCATTCCCATCGAAATTGTCAGCCATGCCGCCCAATTTGACGCTTCAGTCAGGGCGATGCTTAGATCTTCAGACATTGCCCTCGATACCGAGTCCAACAGCTTCCATCGCTATCCCGAGCAGCTTTGCCTTATCCAGATTGCTACCCCCCACAGGGTGTATGTAATCGACACAATTGTACTGAAGGAGATTGACGCCCTCAAAGAAGTTCTGGATTCTTCCATAACCAAAGTTGCTCACGGCGCGGACTATGACATCCGCAGCCTTGACCGGCACTATGGATTTCGTATCCACAACGTGTATGATACCAACATCGCTGCCCGCTTTGCCGGTTTGACACGGGTCGGACTGGCAGCCCTACTCGAAGACCTGCTAGGCGTAACGATCCCTAAAAGCACTCGGCTCCAGCGAGCTGACTGGGGTCGGCGCCCGCTCTCCGCCGAGGCCATCGACTATGCAGCAACCGACGTTCGCCATCTCCTTGCCTTACGAGAAACTCTGGCCCAACGACTCCAGGCCCTGGGGCGAACGGAATGGGTGGCCGAGGAGTGCGCTCGACTGGAGGAAGTCCGATATGCCGCCACCAGTCTGGAGACCGCTTATCTCGCTGTCAAAGGAGCCAAGGGCCTAGATGGACGCAGCCTTGCCATTCTACGAAGTCTATTTCTATTTCGAGAAGAAGAAGCCCGACGGCAGCATCGCCCACCTTTCTTTATAATACCCCATACTGCTCTGATCACCCTCGCCACCAGTCCCACAGTAGCCCTTTCAGAGGTTCCTGGTCTTGGGCAGTCCGGGCTGAAACGATTCGGGCGTGGTCTTCAGCAAGCCCTGTACGAGGGCTTGGCGGCCCCACCCGTACGTAAGTTACCTCCTGTGCCAGACGAATTCATAAGCCGCGAACAGATCAAGCGTCTGGACCGCCTCAAAGCCTGGCGAGTATCACTGGGTACCACCCTTTCCTTGGACCCCTCGCTCCTCTGGCCCACGGCCAGCCTGGAACGACTTGCAAAGGCGCCTGACATGTTTGAATCCGAGCTCACTTCCGCCGACATCCGTCACTGGCAACGCGAACTTTTCGCAGCTGCCCTAAGTGCCTATCTGGAATCCCTACTATGAAACCCACTTGGTGTTGTTCCGATCTGGAGATCTTTGGACATCAAATGGGAAAACCATTGAAAGTAATGCAAGTAGGTCATAATAATGTCTGATTGGTATTTGTACTTGATAAGATGCTACGATGGGAGCCTATATACCGGAATATCGACGGACATCGCTCGTCGGTTAGCCCAGCACCAGGGAGAAGGAAGCGCTGGATCAAAGTACTTAAAAAGCAGGAGTCCTTTTACTCTGGTATTCAAGAAGAAGTTGGGAAGCAAGAGCTTGGCGTTAAAGGTGGAACGCAAAATCAAGAAACTGCCAAAAGCGAGAAAAGAAAAACTGATCAGAACCAAGAATGAGATTGAAGTTATAATCAAACAGGTCGGGCTGTAAATAACCGTTTGAATCTTTCAGCCGTGCTTCACGGCTGATTTTTCCTGATTGGCTTAAGAAGATATTCCAATCCGTTTAGTTTGATTTCGTACAGAGCGGACAAAAGAATACCGATTTTCCCGGGCGGGAAACCTTTCTGGTGAAACCATGCCAGATAAGATTCTGGCAGATCACAAAGTGTACGATCTTTGTATTTTCCGAAAGGCATTCGTACCGATACTAATTCAACCAACATTTGAGGATCGATAGGGGTGGTTTCCATATTTTTGACCTATTCTTACTTAAATCCAAATACACTATATTAACAACTGGTGACAGCCTTGATGACTGCGATGTCAGTCTACATCCACCTATAGGTTGGGTCAAGAAAATCTTCACACTTCCAGTGTTTAAATAATTCTCGAATCTTGCTTTGTTTTTCGGCCATATCATCCCTTTCTGCTTGTTAGTTGAAATATATTAACATATTGAATTGTATTGTGTATGGTCGCATACGATGATTTAGCATCCTACTCAATACAAAGCAGGCTTTCAGCGTAAAACAGTACAGAGAGAGTGCTAATCTGTACTGCTTCCGATAAATATCCAATGCTGAACAATTGTCATTTCTGTTGAGTCGAGGTAACAAAAGCTTATTTTGTTACTTTCATTGGACTCTTTAGAGGATCGTTTCTCTAGCCCCTATTTAATACGGCCTCTCTGCTGTACTTCCACCCTGTACTTCAGTAGTATCTCTGGTAAATCACCGGGAGCTATTGCAAGTGTCCTGCCTTTTTCCATCTTTTACCTCCTACCATATATACTGCAAAAAGGGGGTGAAATCTGCCATGAAACTAAACTATTTCTTCGGCTGCTAAGAATAAGCTCCGCTTCTCTTCCAACTCCTCCGGTATCCTCTCTAGTGGGCTTGTCTTGGCTAAATATACCCGGATCCAGATAAATTTCTTTCTGGCGGATAACTCCCAGTCAGTCAAAGCATTCCAAATTGAGATGGGCGAGCGAAAGTTGGTTAGCTCCCTGACATAATAAACTATACTCTCCAGTCGCTGGCTAGAGACATCTGGAAAAAGATTTCTCCCTACTTCCCGAAACTCGTCTTCATTTGATAAGGGGTACTCCAGTGGTGGGGGTATGGGTTCAATAGGATGTTCCAGTTGCTCTAGTTGCCGTGTAAGCCCTTCTCGGCCCTTTTCTGTTAGCAACCACTGATTTACCCCTACAGTAGTGACAATTCCTTTCTTTTTGAGCTTGCTCAGTGCAGGTTTGACGTGCTTCATCCCCAACGCTTGGGAGATAGACTGATATGTTGCTGGACCCTTTAGGCTAGATAAAAAGTTGGTTATAGCATTGCTACTTTGTCTCATTATGATCCCTCCCATAATAAATAACGGGGGTGCTACAACACCCCCGTTATTTATATATACTAGGAATAGTATAGTGCAATTGGTAACTTTTTGCAACTTGGCAACAGGGTGCAACTAAACCATTTTAGGCAATGGATATTAGAGAGTAGTAGCCAGTATAGCTTAAAAAAGTGATTTAGCTGCCTAGATTTTGACTACAAAGGGTCAGAATGTTAGCCAGGGGATTATATCCCGAAAAGGTCATGCTCCATTTTGTGAAGCTTCTCCTCATCCTCAGGTAATAACACTTTAGTAACGTACTTCAGTGGCTCCTTTTTAATAGGTTGCCTTAATTGAGGGCTATCATCCAGTGCGTTTACAGCCTCATATAGAGCCCTATTGGTGACCGAGAGATATATCTCAGTGGTATTCAGGTTTTCATGCCCTAGTAGCTCCTGGACTACTTTAAGATTGGTTCCTTGCTCAAGCAGGTCACAAGCGAATTTATGCCTTAGAGTATGGGCATGGATTCCTTTTAGGCCGGCTTTATCGGCAAACTGCCTTATCTTGTTTGATATGCAAGCCGGCTTAAGGCTAAACACCTTCTGGTCAGGTTTCATGTCTTTAACGAATTTTTGTAGCCTTAGCGCCATTATACTTGATAGTGGTATAATCCTGTCCTTGCCACCCTTGCCATTCCTCACCACTAGGAAGTCATCGTGTATATCCTTTAACTCCAGATTGGCCAGCTCACCCCTTCTCATGCCACTTTTAAGGGCCAGCTCAACCATCAGGCTATCGCGGACTATGCAACCTTTATGAGTTTTCTTATGCTCAATGGCATAAAACAGCTTCTCAATATCTTTATCCTCGGTGTATTGCGGCAGTGATTTGGGTATTTTTACTTTGATGTCCAGTACTTCACCGTACCACTTCATAAATATCCTCAACATCTGGGTATAGCGATACAGTGTCCTTGGCTTCCTGTTGGTATATTGAGCTAAGAAGCCTTTAGCAAGCTCAGGCGACGGCGGGTATTCGCCCAAGTATTCCTTAAACCGGGTCAGCATCTTCCTAGTGTCGCTCAGGTTTTTGGTATTGTGCAGCCTAAGAACTAGGTCGTTATCGTAGAGTTGGAACAATTCCTCATTTCCCATTCCCCTCAACCTCAGTCTCCTCTTCCCCTCCGGCCCCAATAATGCCTCCAGGAGATCCCTTACCGGCAGTTCCTCTTTTATGTAAACTGATGCCGGTGTGGGCAGTACTGGATTTGAACCAGTGACCTCTGCGATGTCAACGCAGCGCTCTAACCAACTGAGCTAACCGCCCGCAGCCCTATAATTCTAATCGGCGTCTACGGTACAGTCAATAACCAGGCGACTACTGGCTGTATTCTTCTCCGGGCGTAATCGCCCTGGCGGTGACCGCCGCCAGCACCGATTTGAAGATATCACCAATTATAAAGGGAGTGGCACCCATTGCTATTACCGCCGATATAGTTGTTGGTGTACCGCTGACCAGGTTGAGCCACACTCCCAGCCATATAAGCCCGGGAAGATAAACGATTACCAGGCTGGCGAAGAGCATCAACCCCAGCATACTGGAAAAACGGCGCGCCCTGACGTATTTATCGGTAAGATAGCCCAGAAATAGAGCTGCCAGTATCATGCCGGCGATATAGCCACCGGTAGGTCCAGCCAGGTGGCTGATGCCGCCGGCGCTGAATAGGGGCATTCCGGCTTGAGGGGCAAACCAGGGAACCCCGGCGATACCGAGCAGTGCATAGATAGCCAGGCTTATACCACCCCAATTCCTCCCCATTACAACACCAGCCATAAGTGCCGCAAACGTCTGTCCGGTTATCGGCACCGGAGTCCACGGCATATATATCCTCACCTGAGCCAGCAAACCGACAAGACAGGCAATACCTAAAGCTAATAGTAGTTTTTTCGGTATTGCAAGCTCATATCTCCAACGAAAGAAATCGTACTTTGTCCTGTTTATTGTTGCCACTATCTGCATACTTTCCTCCGAGATTTATATATACGGATTATGGCCTAGGCTTCTTGTTGCCGATGAGGGCAATCTCTATATTCTTGCCACAGTTGATGCAGTTAACATTAATAGTTATAGGCTGGCTCATTACCCGTTCAATTACGGCAGAAACCATTGAATCGATATCATCCAAACGACGGTCCAGCATACCCAGACGCCGTTTTATATCTTCGATTTCCTGTATCTGCTCTTGTGATTTAGCACCATCTTTGCTTTCTTTAGCCAAAACAGCTCTCTATAGTATATTGTAAGCAGGCTAATTATAAGGAACATAGCCTGGTATGTCAAAGATGCTTGCTTTTTAACTTCCCAGTGCCGTATTTTTTACTACAGAACTGTTGATTTAGCCAGAAGTATGGCGTATACTAGTCACAAAATGAGCGGGAAGGAGGTAACCAGAATGCCTGAAGTTGAAATCGGGGTAGTATCTGACTTTTTTGCTCACCCGGTAGTTGCCGGTATTGAACTTACGGCAGGATTAAAAGTCGGCGACAGAATCCATATTTGTGGTCATACCACCGATATGGAGCTTGCCGTGGAATCACTGCAAATCAACAATGCATCTGTCGTCGAAGCCAAAGAGGGTGACGCCATCGGTATCAAAGTCAGCGACCGGGTAAGAAGAGGCGATAAGGTTTACAAGGTTACCGAATAAAGGAATTTCCCTTATTATTACCCCATGCTCTTTAAGAGGTTTGCCATTTCGATGGCGCTGACGGCAGCGTTAAATCCCTTGTTCCCCATCTTTGCCCCAGCCCGCTCAATGGCTTGCTCCAGGGTATCGGCGGTAATCACGCCGTGAATCACCGGCAGACCGGTATCCATAGCTACCCTGGCGACACCCTTACCCAGCTCGGTGGCGATGTAATCAAAGTGAGGCGTTCCACCTCGTATTATAGCACCGAGGCAGATAACGGCATCATACCTCCCGCTCCTGGCCATCTTCATCACCACCAGCGGAATCTCAAACGAGCCCGGCGTCCAGGCGACATCTATATCCCCATCATCGACACCGTGTCGGGTCAGGGCATCCCTGGCACCGTCAAGCAGCTTCTTGGAGATAAACTCGTTGAAACGGGAGATAACCAGCCCAAACTTGAGCCCTTTGCCCAGTAACATCCCCTCAAAGTTTTTACCCATTATTGCCTCCTAATTTTAATTTCTTTACTTTATCCGATACTCTCTCAGGATATTGTATTCTATAAAGCAACAGCCGACAACATATCCCTTGGAGCCGCTCCTTCAATCACTGGTCTTTTCTACATCCAAAAGGTGCCCCATCTTTTTCTTCTTCGTATCTAGGTAACGGCGGTTGTGTGGGTTGGGCGAGACGATTATGGGCACCGTCTCCACCACCTTCAGGCCATACCCCTCAAGCCCGATTACCTTTTTCGGATTATTGGTAAGCAGCCTTATTTTGTGCAGGTTAAGGTCGGCCAGTATCTGGGCGCCGATGCCGTAGTCACGCAGGTCCGGCTCAAAGCCCAGGGACAGATTGGCTTCCACCGTATCCAGGCCATTATCCTGAAGATTATAGGCGCAGATTTTGTTATGGAAGCCGATGCCCCGCCCCTCCTGTCTCATATAGAGAAGGACGCCCCGTCCCTCGCCGACAATCCTTTCCATAGCCATAGCGACCTGTTCACCACAATCGCAACGCAGACTGCTGAAGACATCGCCGGTGAGGCACTCGCTGTGAACCCGGACTATTACCGGTTTCCTGGAGTCTATATCGCCGAAGACCAGAGCCAGGTGTTCGTCCGGGTCTATATCACTCTTATAGGCGATGGCGATAAAGTCACCGTATCTGGTCGGTAGCTTGGCTTCAGCCACCCGATGCACCAGCTTTTCGTGACGGCGGCGATAGGCGATAAGGTCAGCGATGCTGACTATCTTAATATCGTGCTTCTTTGCCATCTCCTCCAGCTGGGGCAGTCGTGCCATGGTGCCGTCTTCGTTCATAACCTCACAGATAACGCCGGCGGGATAAAGCCCAGCCAGCCGGGCGAGGTCAACTATCGCCTCGGTCTGCCCCGCCCGAACCAGAACGCCACCATCCCTCGCCCTCAATGGGAACATATGCCCTGGCATCAGCAAATCCTCGGGTCTCGTCTCGGGGTTAACGATAGCCTGCACCGTCTTAGCCCTGTCCGCCGCCGAAATTCCGGTACTGGTACCATGCCTAGCCTCAATGGATACGGTAAAGGCGGTGGCGAACCTGGAGGTATTGTCCCCCACCATCATAGGAATATGAAGCTCGTCCAGCCTCTGGCCGTTAACGGGCATGCAGATAAGCCCCCGTCCGTGTACCGCCATAAAATTTATAGCTTCGGGAGTGACCTTCTCGGCAGCTACAGCCAGGTCGCCCTCATTCTCCCGGTCTTCATCATCGATGATGATGACGAACTTGCCCGCTTTTATGTCCTCGATAGCCTCTTTGATACTGGATAATGCCATACTTTTCCATCCCTTTTTTTATATACTAACCGGCTAAGAATCCGTGCTCGCTCAGAAAATCAAGGGTTATATCACTACCTTCTTTTTTATTTAGCTGAACGACGTACTTGGCGATAATATCCGCTTCCAGATTAACCGCGTCGCCTGCCTGCCGATTACCAAGAGTGGTATTTTTCATGGTGTATTCAACCACTGAAACCTCGAATGTTTCTTTGCCTATACCTATCACAGTTAGGCTGACGCCATCTACAGCGATAAAGGCTTTTTCTACTATGTAGCTCATCACCTTAGGCGGGGCTTCTATCTTGAGTATGGTCGTCCCGTTGTCTTCTGTCACCGAGAATATCTTCCCGATAGCGTCTATATGCCCCTGTACCAGGTGACCTCCCAGAAGTCCGTCCAGCGTCAGCGCCCTTTCCAAGTTGACCGCATCGCCCACCCGAAGCATCCCCAGATTGGTCCGCCTCAGTGTTTCTGGCATTATGTCAACTGTAAACGAGCTATCGTCAAAATCAGCCACCGTCAGGCAGGCTCCGTTGACGGCGATGCTATCGCCGCTTCCCATTCTATCCATCACCTTGCTGGCGGTGATAGCCAGCCTTTTCGATGAGGCCGAGGCAATTTTGCCCACCTCGGCTACAATTCCGGTAAACACTCTCGTCCTCCAATGTAGCCGGTAATCATTATATCATTGCCGAAACGTTCTTCGGTAATATTCTCCAGCTTTAGTGAGTCTACTACTTTGCCAACTCCCCTGCCACCGACCGCCGTTTTAGCGGCTTCGCCGCCGATTATTATCGGGGCGATAAATACAATTACCTTATCCACCAGCCCCTGGTCAAACAGTGAGCCGAGGAGGCTACTGCCACCCTCGACCAGGACACTGGTAATCTGCCTCTCTCCCAACGCTTTCATTAGTCTTTCCAAATCAATATAGCCTTCTTCCGATGGCAGTTCCAGCAACTTGGCGTCAGCCCGTTTATACGCTTCTTTTTCTTCCTTGCTGGCTTTCCTGCCCAGCACCAGAAGCGCTTCCCCGGGCTCGGCAAATACCCGGGCGGTCAACGGTATCCGCCCTTTGCCATCAACGATTACCCGGAGCGGCTGTTTCTTTACCGCCCCTCCCCGACCGCCACAGCACCTGGCGGTGAGCTGGGGGTCATCGGTAATAATGGTATTGGCTCCGACCATAATGGCATCGCTTTTACCACGCAGGCTATGTACATACTGCCTCGCCTCCAGGCTACTAATCCAACGGGAATCACCGCTACGGGTAGCTATCTTGCCGTCCAGGCTCATCGCCACCTTGGCCGTTATAAAGGGCAGACCGGTGGTGATAAACTTGGTATAGGCTTCGTTGATACCCTTTGCCTCTTTCATATGCTCGCCGACGAACGTCTTGATACCCGCCTTCCACATCTCCTCTTTGCCCTTCCCCGAGACCAGGGGGTTGGGGTCCAGCATTGCCATATGAACCTCAGCGATTCCGGCGGTAATAATTGCCTGGCTACACGGCGGAGTCCGCCCGTAATGACAGCAGGGCTCCATGGTAACATACATCTTACTGCCCTTTGCCGCCTCGCCTGCCTGCTCCAGGGCTACAATCTCGGCATGACTGGAGCCCGGCACCTGGGTATAGCCCTGCCCGACCACCACATCATCTTTGACCACAGCCGCCCCGACTGCAGGGTTGGGACTCACCTGTCCCAGCGCCAACTTAGCCAGCAAGATAGCCTGCTCCATGTAGTCCATAGCTTAATTCTAGCACCCTTTTTTTTAAAAGTGCAAATTGGCAGGCTACTTAATATAGCTAACCATAAATAGAAAGGGATAGACAGGACTTAATCCCGGCTCTCCGACTTGGTAGCAATTGATTCCGGTGAACAGGTTTTTACCGGTCTACTAGTCGATGCTATACACCACCTGGACAGTCATCTGGATTTCTGTTTCTCCGGGACTGATATCCGTTGTCGGCACCACCACCCCGTCGGCCTCTCTCAAGCCGTCATATACGACAACGGAAGCATAGCCGCTATACTCGGCGATATACATCGGCTTACCCAGCTTGACTCCGCCAAGTTCGGCTAGCTGTTCCGCTTTGTCTTTGGCGTCGGCCATAGCCTTCGCCCTGACATCTTCATAGTATTCTTCCGGCTCATCCACAGTGAAGCTGATACTATTTATTATGGTATAGTCGCCACCGGCGACGACGGCATCATCAATAATACTGCCGGTGTCATCTATATCCCTGACCTTAACGGTAACAGTATTAGTCACTCTATAGCCGACCAGTATATACTGGTCATCCCGCCACTCCCTCACCGGCTGGATACTGTATTGCTGGGTCTTGATATCCTTTTCATCAACTCCATGGCTGTCAAGTACGCTCATTATGGCGTTCATCGCCCCGGTGGCTTGCTGTTGTGCCTCGGTAACTGTCTTCGCCTGAGCCTCGACGCCCAGACTTAAGACAGCCACATCGGGAACGACGGTAACCTCGCCCACGCCGGTCACCCAGATGCCGATATTCTGCTGGCTGGATATATTTTTGGCCAATCCTGTCTCTTCCGAGCCGAAGTAATTTTCACAGCCGACTACTCCCACGGTGACCAGCACCAGTGCTATACCAATGGCAACTATAATACCCTTTTTCATTTCTACCTCCTTAACTGCTCTCAGCCAAACCTCTATTAATTATAACGCATAAGTCTGGTTTTGGTTAGTCTAATTATACAACTTACCAGTAACATTCGCCATAAAGAAGAGCCGTTGTCAACCATCCGGCAGGTATTACTGGCAGGCGACTGGCTGATAGAGTATAATAATAATATAAAACCGGAGATTTAATAACCCGAGTGAAAGCTTTTTCCAAAGAGCTACTGGTCATTGTTCTATCAGCCCTGGTCATCTTCCTGCTAGCGCAGGTTCTGATGGGAAGGGCTGTAGTAGTAGGCTCCAGCATGGAGCCCAACCTCCATAATGACCAGAGGATACTGGTAAACAAGGTCGCTTATGCTTTCTCTGAACCCAAAAGGGGCGATATCATCGTCTTTACACCACCCTACTCCTCCTCGGATAACGACTTTATCAAGCGCATCATCGGACTCCCCGGCGAAACCGTCGAGATGGAAGACGGCGTGGTCTATATCCACCAATCGGACGGTACTGTTTTAATACTGGATGAGCATGAATATATTGAAGACCTGTCAATGAGCTACTATATGGGTAGTGAGATACCGCCGGATAACTACTTTGTCCTTGGCGATAACCGCAATAACAGCAGTGATTCCCGCGGCGGCTGGACAGTCATCCGCGATGACATACACGGAAAAGCCTGGTTTTCAATCTGGCCCCTATCCGAATGGGGGTCGGTGCTCAACTACGCACTACCATAGGAGAAGAAGCTATGCTATTCATCACACGGGCAATCAGCCTGTCTGGAGGTCGGGGCAATCAGCAGTAACATAGAGGCTATCTTCGAAAAAACTGGGGCGATACTGAAAGGGCACTTCCTGCTTACCTCCGGGTTGCACTCCCCTGTCTACTGGGAGAAGTTCCGCGTGCTTCAGTTCCCCAACTACACCGAACAGTTCTGCCGCCTGATTAGCACCCACTTCTCCAAACATAAGGTTGATGTGGTAGCCGGGCCGACCACCGGCGGCATCATACTCGCCCACGAGGTAGCCAGGCAGATGAAAGCTCGCAGTATATTCGCCGAAAAGGAGGGTGATAACAAACGGGCTTTCAGGCGGGGATTCAGTATCAATCCCGGCGAGAAAGTCCTTATCGTAGATGACATACTTACCACCGGCAAGTCCATCCGTGAGGTCCTGGAGCTGGTTGCCGGTCAGGGTGGAGAGGTTATCGGCATAGGCGTCCTGGTCGACCGCTCCGAGGAGAAACACGACTTCGGTGTCCCCCTGTTCAGCTGTCTCCGCTCCATAACACCAACCTATAAGCCGCAGGATTGCCCCCTGTGCACCGCCGACATCCCACTGGCCAGACCCGGCGGTAGCCAGGTCTCTATAGAATAAAAATCAGGCAGGTTAATTATGGATACCGGGCTAATCATTACCATTGTTGTCGCCATCGCCATTTTGCTCATCTTACTATCCTACTACTTTATCAAATGGAGAATGGAAAGCAGATTCCGTCACTGGCTGGAGGTAGAGCGACAAGTCCTGGAGCAGGAGAGAGGGAGGATACGCAAGGAAGCAGTCCTCCAGAGCCGGGCGGTACTGGGCGGCAAGTTCGTCGAACAGCTAGCCCCATACCTGCCCCAGTTCACCTATGACCCGACCGAGGCGCGGTTCATCGGCAGCCCTATAGACCTCATCGTCTTTCCCGGGCTGGCTACCGGCGACCCGCAGGAGATAGTCATTATGGAGATAAAAAGCGGCAAAAACTGCCAGCTCACCCCTCAGGAGAGAAAAATCCGCCAGCTCATCGAGGACGGCATGGTCAGGTGGGAACTGATTGAGCAACCCGGCCAGGCGGAGAAATAGTTCTTCTTACTCTACCTTCTCCAGGTGGGCGAAGCTCAGCAGGAGCTTTTTTACCCCGACGCCGCGAAAGGCAACCACCACCTCGCTATCGTCCCCGACCGGATGGCAGCTGACCACCGTGCCCCGGCCAAACTGGCTATGGCAGACGCAATCACCCGCCTTTAACTCGGGCAGGTCAACGGAAATAGTGGGGGTGCTATCCCACGAGTAGGCACCGGTGGCAAGCTGGCTTTCCTCACCTCGATACTGGTCGTCATACGAAATCAGGTGCCGCGGTATGTCCTGCAGAAAGCGCGACGGGCTGTTCGCGGTACTGCTGCCCATCATATTGCGGCGAAAGGCGTACACCAGGTACACCAGCTTCTTAGCCCGGGTAACACCGACATAGCAGAGGCGTCTCTCTTCTTCCATCTGCGCCGGGTCGTCAAAAGACCTGATATGCGGCAGGATACCATCCTCCAGGCCAACGATAAACACCACCGGAAACTCCAGCCCCTTAGCCTGGTGCAGGGTAATCAGTGTCACCGCGCCCTCCGTCTCATCATAACCGTCGACATCAGATACCAGCGTTACCCCCTCCAGAAAAGCGGCCAGCCCCTCCCCGTAACCCATATCGGCATACTGCCGGGCGACAGTGCCCAGCTCAAGGACATTCTCCCAGCGCTCCTCACCGTCCGACATAGCCAGCAGATACTCTTTATAGCCTGTCCTGGCAATGACAAGGTCAAACAGCTCTACCAGATTGAGCTCTTGCCCCCGCTGGATAAGCTCTTTCGTCATATCGGAGAAGCCAACGAGCACCCTCGTCGTGCGTATATCAAAGGGCTTTTCGTCTTCGGCTATTGATGCCAGCAATCTCAACGCCTCAAACTGCGATACCCCCCGTGACCTCGCCCAGGCGGCAAGCTGGCTCAAGCTACTCTGGCCGATGCCCCGCTGAGGTGTGTTTATTATCCTCATCAGGCCGACACCGTCACAGGGGTTCTGGATAAGCCGCAGATAGGCGATGATATCCTTTACCTCACGTCGCTCATAGAAGCGCGTGCCGGCCACCAGCCGGTAGGGTGTCCCATAGCGGATAAAGGCTTCCTCCAGGGCTCGCGACTGGGCGTTGGTGCGGTACATAGCGGCACAGTCGCTCAGGCGAGCTCGTCCCTGCTCTACCAGACGTTCGACCTCACTTACCACAAACTGGGCTTCCTCCTGTTCGTTATAGGTCCCGATAACGGTAATCCGCTCTCCGGGCTCATTATTGGTCCACAGCTCCTTGGGTTTACGTTGCTCATTTGCCGAGATTATGCCGGACGCCGTCTCCAGGATGGTCTTTGTCGAGCGGTAGTTCTGCTCCAGCAGCACCACCTTGGCTTCGGGATAGTCCTTCTCGAAGCTGAGGATGTTGCGTAAATCCGCCGACCGCCACGAGTATATTGACTGGTCCGGGTCGCCGACGACGCAGATGTTGCGATACTTATCCCCGATTTGCTTCACCAGTTGATACTGCACCAGGTTGGTATCCTGGAACTCGTCTACCATTATGTGAAGGTATCTATTCTGATACTTGGTCAATACCTCGGCGTTGGTACTAAAGAGCTGTACTACCCTGAGTAACAGGTCGTCGAAGTCCAGAGCGTTGCTCTGTTCGAGCAGTTGCTGGTATTGCTCATAGACCCTGCCTACCACCTCATCGAAGTAGCCTGAGCCGCGCTCAATGTAATCCGAAGGCGCCAGCATCTTGCTCTTGGCGTTGCTTATAGCCGAGAGGATAGCCGATGGCACGTACTGCTTCGGGTCGAACCCCGCCCCCTGAATGGAACGCTTGACCAGGCTCAACTGGTCTTCTCTGTCGTAGATGACGAAGCCCCTATCGACGCCGATAGCCCGGCCGTCCTGACGCAGAATGCGGGCACATATGGCGTGAAAGGTGCCTAGAGTGACCTTACCACGTTTGCTCCAATCAAGAAGCGGAGTGGCAGGATCTTTTTCACTCTTACCGAATAATCTATCCCCCATCTCTCGGGCGGCTTTATTTGTAAAGGTTACAGCCATAATGCGGTACGGGCTGACACCGCAAACCCTGATGAGGTAGGCTATACGTTGGGTAATTACCCTGGTCTTGCCACTGCCAGGCCCGGCCAGAATCAGCACCGGGCCGCTTATGGCCTCAACGGCTTCTTTTTGCGCCGGGTTAAGCTCAGCTAGAATATCCATCTAGCTCATTATAACATTGCCAGCGGATAGTTGAAAAACGTTTTATTTTTATTATAGTAATCCTATCCCCTTTATCCCCTTCCCTTTACCAAAGGGAAGGGGAATTATTATGAAGAGGGGGTTATCACCCCCTCTTAAACACCCCCCATTTTTTTGTGTTAAACGTTTCTTTTCTCCTTTTTACAGCTATATTCCATTAAACGTCTCTACTTTGCCCTACTCTCAAGGTGGGGTTTAAGGAATTCTATACTGCCCTAGCCCAGAGGGAGGTTTGGAGGGACACAGTCCCTCCATTATAAATCTTCCCCCTCTCCTTCAAAGGAGAGGGGGATACAGGGGGTGAGGTTCGAAAAGTTGACAACCCTGTTGACAGTTGATAAGTAATATTTTATAATATATGCGGATATGTGCATATTTTATTATAGTTAAAGAAGACTATGCAAGACTTTATTAAAGCAATAAAAGCCCTCTCTGATGAGACCAGACTCAGAATCCTGAATGTTTTGCTGGCAAGAGAGTGCTGTGTCTGCGAGATCATGCAGGCTCTGGAAATTTCCCAATCCCGGGCTTCACGCAACCTGAGGATTCTTCAGGATGCCGGCTTTCTCAGGGCACAGCGTCAAGGGGTATGGATTATCTATTCCATAGATTGGGATACAGCCAACCGATACGCTACTTATTTAGCCAGATTACTGAAGGACTACCCTATAGATGATGAAGCGCTAATTCAGGACAAGATAAGGCTAAAGCATGCTAAAAGGACAGGCTACGGTTGTTATTAGCATCATTATTACGTCACAAAAAGACATCCTATTAATATGAGTAGTACGAAGACAACTAATACTGTCAGGCTTCCGGTACTGGACCGTTTCCTGACCCTCTGGATATTCCTGGCAATGGCTCTGGGAGTCGGGCTTGGTTATTTTTCACCTCAGGTGGTCGACTTCATATCCTTCTTCCAGGTGGGTACTACTTCTATCCCCATAGCTATAGGGCTTATCCTTATGATGTACCCGCCCCTGGCCAAGGTAAGATACGAAGAGCTGGGTCGGGTATTTCGCAACTGGCGCGTGCTCGGGCTCTCGCTGATGCAGAACTGGCTCATCGGGCCGGTGCTTATGTTCTTCCTGGCTATTATATTCCTGGGAGCCTACCCTGACTATATGGTAGGGCTAATCATGATAGGTCTGGCGCGCTGTATTGCTATGGTCATCGTCTGGAATGAGCTTGCCAAGGGAGACAGCGAGTATGCTGCCGGCCTGGTGGCTTTTAATTCTATCTTCCAGATAGTTTTTTACTCTGTCTACGCTTATATTTTCATAACCGTGTTGCCCGGGTGGTTCGGGCTTGAGGGAGCAGAGGTGCACGTCACCATCAGCCAGATAGCAGCCAGTGTCTTCATCTATCTGGGTATTCCCTTCTTTGGGGGCATGCTTACACGTTTCTTACTTATCAGGTCACGAGGGCGTGAATGGTACGAAAATAAGTTCATCCCTAAGATAAGCCCCATAACGCTAGTCGCCCTCCTTTTTACCATCGTGATAATGTTTTCACTCAAGGGTGAGGTAATTGTGGAGCTACCTCTGGATGTGGTTCGCATCGCTATACCGCTGCTAATCTACTTCGTGCTGATGTTTCTAGTCTCATTCTATATGGGCAAAAAGATAGGTGCTGACTATGCCAAGACAGCAACCATTGCCTTTACCGCTGCCAGTAATAACTTTGAACTCGCCATTGCCGTGGCTGTAGCAGTATTCGGTATTGGCTCAGGGCAGGCCTTCGCCGCTGTCATCGGGCCACTGGTTGAGGTACCCGTCTTGATTAGCCTGACAAAGTTGTCTCTCTTTTTCCAGAGAAAATATTTTAAAGAGAATTCCAATGCCCTAACGGAAACGAATCCAGAGAATAAATATTGATTCTCTTATCTATCTTATTGATATAAGAATTGCTATAATTTTTAAAAAGTGTTATAATATTTACTTAGAAGTAAGCCTTTAAGCTAGTCCCGAGAGGCTGGCAAGGGTAGAAGAGTATGCGCTAGGACACCTCTTGCCGGCCGGGGCAAGGGGTGTTTTTTATGCCCAAGAAAATCATAATGACCGCCGAAGACATCAGGCGGACACTGGCTCGCATCGCCCACGAAATCATTGAGCGCAACCGGTCAACCGAGCACCTGGTTCTGGTGGGAATGCATACCCGCGGCGTGCCGCTAGCCCAGCGCCTGGCCGCTGATATCGAGGGCTTCGAGGGGACAAAGGTCTCGGTGGGCGCTCTGGACATCAGTCTCTATCGGGACGACCATGCCTCGCTCAACTCACAGCCCGTCGTTAAACGCACCGACATCCCAGTCAATATTGACGATAAGTTTATAGTCCTTGTCGACGATGTCCTCTACACCGGAAGAAGCACCCGTGCCGCCCTGGATGCCCTCTTCGACATAGGCAGGCCACACTCAATCCAACTGGCGGTGCTTGTCGACCGGGGACACCGCGAGCTGCCGATACGGGCTGACTACGTGGGCAAGAATATGCCCAGCTCCAGGCATGAAGAGATAAAGGTCAGGCTGGTGGAAACCGATAGCAGGGATGAGGTAGCCATCGTGAGCGTGGCTAACCAAAAGCCGCTGAACGTTAACTGAAGATAGCCACCTTAAGGAGTTGTTATGTCTCTGGCGAATAGAAGCCTGGTAACCATAGACGACCTGTCCAACGGGGAAATAGAATCGCTGTTCTCCCTGGCTGATGATATGTCTGGCGCTATGGACAAGCAGCTGGGCTTGTGCCGGGGCAAAATTATGGCCAGCCTGTTTTTCGAGCCCAGCACCAGAACCAGGCTGTCATTCGAAACGGCAATGCACAAGCTCGGCGGCAGCGTTATTAGTGTGGTCGACATCAAGGCGACTTCGCTGGCTAAAGGCGAAAGCATCGCCGATATGGCACGGGTGGTCGGCAGCTATGCTGATATTATCGTCGTCCGCCACCCCTGGGAGGGAGCCGCCAGGGTAATCGCCGACTACGCCGGCATCCCGGTAATAAACGCCGGTGACGGAGGGCACGAGCACCCCACCCAGACCCTGTGCGATCTATATACCCTGAAAAAGGAGAGGCAGACCCTCAAAGGGCTGAGAATCGCCCTCTGGGGAGACCTCAAGCACGGGCGAACGATACACTCGCTAACCTATGCCTTAGCCCGTTTCGGGGCTATCATCCATTTCCGCTCCGGACCGGGGCTGGAGCTGCCGGAATACGTAAAGAGGAAACTGGAGACGGAGTACACCGGCCGCCTGGAAAGGTATGAAAATCTGAGCAGCCTGCTTAAAGGCAGGCATTTCCCCATCGATGCTATATACATAACACCCAGCAGCCCGCACCAGCTGGCCAACATACCCGATGTCAGCATACAGGTCGAGCTTGAGAAAGGGGTCGAAGCCCTCTATGTCACCCGTCTTCAGATGGAAAGGCTTTCCGCTAAAGCTGATAGTGACGAACTGAAAGAAGACTATCCAGTGGTAGATAAAAAATTGCTCAAGGAAAAGGGGTTTGCCGAAACACTGGTTCTACACCCCCTACCCCGGGTAGATGAGCTGGCACGGGAGCTTGATGCCGACCCGAGAAGTATGTACTTCAAGCAGGCGTCGCTGGGGGTACCAGTCCGCATGGCACTGGTAGCACTTCTGCTGGGAGCCAGGAAAGCCCCCATTATCAAGGAAAGCTATTCCTTTATCCAGAAAATAGAGCATCCTCCGTGTAAAAATGTCTACGGGGTCAGATGTCCCAATCACAACTGCGTTTCACGACACGAAACGAAATATATCAAGCCCGAGTTTATCATAGTATGTCGCCTGCCCCTGATTCTGAGGTGCGTCTACTGCGATCACGAGGTCAACCCGGGCTATATCGCCAGTTTAAAATGGCATGAGGGTAGATTGATAAACAAGCAATACCACAGCGCCGACAGTCACTGGGCGAGAAAAATCAGAGCGGAGAACTTAATTATTTTTAACTCTGAGAAAGAAGCCGAGAGCCATGGTTTCAAGCCCAGCCATTACACTAAAAAACGATACCACAGAACTAAAAATAAGGTCGGGCAGTAGACTATGAAACCTCTGCTTATTAAGGGCGGTCGTATAATCGACCCCGGTCAGAACATAGACTACCGTGGCAACCTGCTCATTTCTGAGGGCAGGATTTCAAGCCTGACCAGCCAGGATTCACACACACCCGCCTCAGACTGTAAAGTCCTCAACGCCGAGGGCATGATAGTATGCCCCGGTTTCATCGACTTCCATTGCCACCTGAGACAGCCCGGCTTCGAGGAAAAAGAGACCATCGCCAGCGGTAGTTGGGCGGCGGCTAAGGGCGGCTTTACCACCATCTGCTGTATGCCCAACACCAACCCACCCCTGGATAACAGGACTATTATAGATTATGTAAAGTCTATCGCCGCCAGTGAAGGGGCGGTTCGGGTTCTACCTATCGGCTGTATCTCTAAGGAGAGAAAGGGAGAGGAGCTTGCTGATATGAAGGGGTTGGCTCAAGCCGGAGTGGTCGCCTTTAGCGACGACGGTAATACGGTTATGGACTCGCACCTGATGCGCCGGGCGATGGAGTACAGCCTTGCCCTGGGTCTGCCTATTTCCGACCACTGCGAGGACACCGCCATCTCTAGCGGCGGTCAGATGAATGAAGGCGCAATAGCCACCCGGTTCGGTCTTACCGGAGTATTATCCGCCGTCGAGGAGAATATCGTCGCTCGCGACCTGACCCTAGCACAGCTAACCGGCGCCTGCATCCACATCGCCCATACCTCTACCGAGGGCTCGGTGGAGCTTATCCGCTGGGCTAAAGATAAGGGTATCGGTGTCACCGCCGAGGTAACCCCCCACCACCTGACCCTGACCGAGGAAAGCGTCCCCGACCAAGGTACTATGGCAAAGGTAAATCCGCCACTGCGAACCGAAAGGGACATCAATGCCCTGATTCGCGGGCTCAACGAAGGCGTTATCGACATTATCGCCACCGACCACGCCCCGCATACCGAAAAAGATAAACAACGCGAGTTCGCCCTGGCACCCTTCGGCATCAGTGGCTTTGAAACGGCTCTGGGCATTCTTATGGGGTTGGTGCATAACGGGCAGCTGGAGCTAAAACTGCTAATTTCCAAACTCACTAGCGAGCCGGCAAAGATAATCGGTGATAGATTCGGCAGGCTGGGCACCCTTGAGGTCGACTCTGCCGCCGATGTCACCATCTTCGACCCCAACCTGGAATGGACAGTGGACACTGACAAATTTGTTTCCAAGGGGAAGAATACACCTCTTAATGGTAAGAGGCTAAAGGGCAAGGTTATAGCTACCATATACCAGGGCAAGCTAGTCTATAAAGACGATTTTCTTACTATAAAAGACTACTACTTTTCCGCAAAGGGAAGTTAATGAGGGGCAAAGCAATGAATATGAGGATAACCCGAGAGGGGAATAAGAATAGAAAACGGGGAGTTTGAGGGGCTCCGCCCCTCATTATAAATCCTTCCCCTTCCCTTTAATAAAGGGAAGGGGATAAAGGGGATAGGATTTGACACATAATAAAAGAGCGATTCTGGTACTGGAAGACGGCTCCATATACGAGGGCTTCCCTTTTGGCACCGAGGCTGATGCCTGTGGCGAGGTGGTCTTCAACACCAGTATGACCGGCTACCAGGAGATGCTCACCGACCCGTCCTACGCCGGGCAGATTGTGGTACCCACCTATCCCTTAATCGGCAACTACGGCGTCAACGAGCAAGACTTTGAGTCAAACAGGATTCAGGTCAGCGGCTTCGTCGTCCGCGAGGAGTGCCTGGAGCCCAGCCACTACCTTAATAAAAAGACCATTCACCAGTACCTTGCCGAAGATGGCATACCCGGCATCTATGGCGTGGATACCAGGGCAATCACCCGCCGCCTCCGCTCGTGTGGGGTGATGAAGGGCATGCTCACTACCAGTAAAACTCCCCAGCAAGCGCTGGATGAGATAAAAGCTATGCCCGACTACAGCAGTATTGACTTTGCCAGAAAGGTTACCACCGACTCCACATACGAGTGGCAGGCAGAGAAGGGCAACTCCAATTTAGCTTATAACATGGTGGTGCTGGACTGCGGCTTGAAATACACCATCCTGAGGATAATGCGCTCCCTGGGCTGCCGTACAACCGTCGTGCCCTGCACCACCACCGCCGAGGAAATCTTAAAGCTAAATCCGGAGGGTATCGTTCTGTCCCCCGGACCCGGCAACCCGGAGATGCTGGACTACATTGTGGATACCGTAAGGAAACTGGCAGAAAAGAAGCCGATTATGGGCATCTGCCTCGGCGTCCAGCTAATCGGTAGAGCCTTCGGCGCCAGGTCATTCAAGCTCAAGTTCGGTCACCGCGGCTCAAACCACCCGGTCAAGGACTTACACGACGGTCGGGTGCATATTACCGCCCAGAACCACGGCTATGCCCTCGACCCGGACACGGTCAAGAACGGGCTGGAGGTGAGCCACATAAACCTTAATGACGGCACGGTGGAGGGAGTTCGCCACAAGGAACTGCCCATCTTCGCCATACAGTATCATTCGGAAGCCTCCCCCGGCCCCATGGACAACACCTATTTGTTTGAGAAGTTTCTGGAGATGGTGAGGAGGGATAAGTAGTCTATGGCAGTTCTGCAATTTATAAGGGGTTTTTTAAAATGGATTTTGGCTGCTTTTACGGTAGAAACCCCATCCCCTTTATCCCCTTCCCCTTGCCAAGGGGAAGGGGAATTATTAGAAAGAGGGGTTTCACCCCTCTTAGACACCCCGCTTGAGAGGCAAGATATAAAAGGAGGGGTATGGTAGAAATGGAAATAGTGAGAAATAGAAGGGAGAGATAAACATGGCTACATTTATCAACGGAATAGAGCAATTACCTGAGGAAGGACGCAAGGCGCTAGCAGACATCTTGAAATGGTCAAGGGTTGCTTTTTGGGTCGCGATAGGCAGTTTAATTGTGGCGATTTTTGCTGTAGTCATAGCCATATTGTCTTAATAAGGGGAGTCCTAGAGGGGCAAAGCCCCTCTTCCCAACCATCCCCCTCTCCTTTGAAGGAGAGTGGGGTAAAGGGGGTGAGGTAGAAAGAGATGGAAGAGAAAATAAGTAAGGAAAAGGTAAATAGAAAAATAACCAACAGGGAAGAACTTGCCGAAACGCAAATCTGGCTTACTGAATATAATGCCATCAGAGACGAAATTATTTTTAGGATGCGAACTGCAGATTATTTCACAGTGGTAAATTTAGGTGTGATAGGAACAATCATAGGCCTAACATTAACAATAACGATAGACATTTTACTTGTCATCCCTTGGATATCATGCTTATTAGGAATAATGTATTTCAACCAACTTAGGCACGTGCAAATACTAGGCCTTTATATTCGACAAGTAATTACCACGAACTTATCAACTAAATATCATAATGATTATTTATTAGGTTGGGATAAATTTCATAGTTCTATGAAAAGTGAATGGTCCATCATCCCCATGTTAGGACGGTTACCTGCTCTCGTCTTTATAGTACCTAGCTTCCTTGCCCTTATTGTAACATTCTACAGTACCATAATTGTAAATGACATGTGGTGGATCAAGTTTATGTGGGCCATTGAATTATTATTGTGTCTATTGCTACTATTCGTCTGGTATAAAGAAGAGAAATATAGAAATATAGGAAAAGAGAGTAAGCAAAAGAATGTCTAAACCATCTAAAGTCTTAATCATCGGCTCAGGGCCCATCGTTATCGGGCAGGCGGCGGAGTTTGATTACGCCGGCACGCAGGCGTGCAAGGCAATGCGGGAGGAGGGGGTGACCTCGGTGCTGGTGAACTCCAACCCGGCGACCATCATGACGGACGAGGGCATCGCCGATGTCGTCTATATCGAGCCGCTAACGGTGGATATGATAACCCGCATCATAGAAAGAGAGCACCCCGACGGGCTGCTGCCCACCCTGGGCGGTCAAACCGGTCTTAACCTGGCAGTGGACCTAGCCGATGCCGGCGTGCTTGAGAAATACAACGTCAGGGCACTCGGCACGTCCATAGAAACGATAAGAATGGCGGAAGACCGCGAACTGTTCAAGCAGATGCTCCTCAGAATCGGCGAGCCAGTACCGCCCAGCGACACGGTAACCAGCCTTGAGGAAGCCAGAAAGGTGTCTAAAGAGATAGGTCTGCCACTGGTAATACGCCCCGCCTATACACTGGGCGGAACGGGGGGAGGATTCGCCACCACCCGGGACGAGCTGGAGACGGCGGTAACCACTGGACTTAACGCCAGCCCCATCAGCCAGGTACTTCTGGAAAGCTCGGTGGTCGGCTGGAAGGAGATAGAGTACGAGGTGATGCGCGACGGCGCCGACAACTGCATCACCGTCTGCAATATGGAAAACATAGACCCGATGGGGGTGCATACCGGCGACAGCATCGTGGTCGCCCCCAGCCAGACGCTGACCAACAAGGAATACCAGATGCTGAGGACGGCCAGCCTCAAGATCATTCGGGCGCTGGGTGTCGAGGGGGGCTGTAACATACAGTTCGCCCTCGACCCGAACAGCAACGACTATTATGTCATTGAAGTCAATCCCCGCGTCAGCCGCAGCTCGGCACTGGCCAGCAAGGCTACCGGCTACCCCATCGCCCGGGTTGCCGCCAAGATAGCCATCGGCAAGAGGCTGGACGAAATCCCCAACGCCGTCACCGGCAAGACGATGGCCTCCTTCGAGCCGGCATTGGACTACCTGGTGGTCAAGATTCCCCGTTGGCCCTTCGACAAGTTCGCCTCCGGCGACCGCGTCATCGGCACCCAGATGAAGGCTACCGGCGAGGTTATGGCTATCGACCGCACCTTTGAAGCCGCCCTGCAAAAGGCAGTTCGCTCCCTGGAGTTCAGCAATAGGTCGCTTCTCTGGGAAGACCCCCAGTGGGAGCTGGGAAAGGGCATCAACTACTACCCTCTCCATCCCAACGACCTGAGGCTGTGGGCGGTTATGGCCGCCCTGAGACGGGATATAACCACCGCCGATATATTCGAGCGAACCAAGATTGACCTGTGGTTTCTGGAAAAACTCAAGAACATCATAGATATGGAAAGAACACTCCTCTCCCAGACGCTGACACCGGAGCTGATGTGGCAGGCAAAGCGGCTCGGCTTCTCCGACGAACAGATTGCCACCCTTGCCGACCGGCTCCCGGAACAGGTAAGACAGCAGAGGCACAGCTGGAATATCAAGCCGGTGTACAAGATGGTAGACACCTGCGCCGCCGAGTTCGATGCCGCCACCCCCTACTTCTACAGCAGCTACGAGCAGGAGAACGAGGCTGAACCGCTCCGAGGAAACAAGGCAGTGGTCATCGGTAGCGGACCCATCCGCATCGGTCAGGGCATAGAGTTTGACTACTGCAGTGTCCACTCCGCCTGGGCGTTACAGGAAGCGGGCTTCCAGAGTATTATTGTCAACTCCAACCCGGAGACAGTATCCACTGACTTCGATACCAGCGACCGCCTCTACTTCGAAGCCCTGGACGAAGAGAGCCTACGCGACATTTTGGAAAACGAGATGGGCGATGCCGGCAATACCCCGACGCCGTCCATCGTCCAGTTCGGCGGCCAGACGGCTATAAATCTGGCGGAGCCCCTGTTCCGTTCCGGTATGCCACTGCTCGGCTCCAGCTCGGAGACGATAGACCTGGCTGAAGACAGAAAACGTTTTGAAAACTTTTTAAGCCAGCTGGGTATCCCGCAGGCGCCTGGGTCGGCGGTAACCACCATCGACGAAGCCCTCAAGGTAGCCAGCCTAATCGGCTTCCCGGTGCTGGTACGCCCCAGCTACGTCCTCGGCGGCAGGGCTATGGAGATTGTCCACGATGCCGGCGAGCTGGAGCGCTATATAAAGCTGGCTATAGACCTGGATACCGGCCACCCGGTCCTTATCGATAAGTATTTACTGGGTAAAGAGGCCGAGATTGACGCCGTCGGTGACGGGGAATCCGTCTTCATACCGGGCATAATGGAGCATATCGAGCGGGCCGGCGTGCACAGCGGCGACTCTATGGCGGTATACCCCGGAGTCAACCTGACCAAGGCAGAGATTGATACTATCGTTGACTATTCTGTTCAGATAGGGCTGGCGCTTAATATCAATGGTCTGATGAATATCCAGTTCGTCATCGTCTCCAATGCCGACTCTAAAGGGTCAACGGTCTATGTGCTTGAGGTCAACCCCCGTGCCAGCCGCACCATCCCTTTCATCTCCAAGGTCACCGGTGTACCTATGGTGGACATCGCCATCAGGGTCATGCTGGGTAAAAGCCTCAAGGAGCAGGGATACAGCACCGGTCTCCTGCCCAGCAAAAACCTCGTCGCTATCAAAGCGCCCGTCTTTTCCATGTCCAAACTGCTTGGTGTCGATACCTACCTAGGCCCAGAGATGAAGTCCACCGGCGAGGTTATGGGCATAGACTTTACCTTTAACGCCGCTCTGGCCAAGGCACTCCTTGCCGCCGGGCTGATGTTGCCGCCACGGGGAACGATATTGTTCAGCATCGCCGACCGTGATAAAACCGAAGCCCTGCCTATAATCAAGAAATTTCACCAGGCTGGCTACCGTTTCTACGCCACCGAAGGCACATCAGCACTGCTCCAGTCCGCCGGTCTGCCGGTAAAGATGATAAGCAAGAAGTTGAGTGAGGGTCACCCCAATATCGTTGATATTATCCGGGACGGCACCGTAGACGGCATCGTCAACACCATCACCGGTGGGCGAATCCCACTGCGCGACGGTTTCCAGATTCGCCGGGCGGCTGCCGAAAAGCGTATCCCCTGCTTCACCTCCCTGGATACAGCACGAGCAGCCGCCGAGGCATTAGCCAATGGCAGCCAGAGCTACAATGCCCAACCACTGCCGGTCTACCGTTCAGGAATAGCTTAACGAATTGTCTTTTAGTCACCAATAAAGGCAAAATTTATGTATAATTCACAAGGGTTAGCACTAAGCCCGAAACAGGTTCTGGCCAAGGTTACTTCCAACTGCCAGATTATGCCCGGCACCTTCCTTATATGGCTGGAATCCCCAGAGATTGCCGGCACTGCCAAGCCGGGACAGTTCGTTATGGCTTCTTGCGGGGAGGACAACCTGCTACGCCGCCCCTTCAGCATCCACCAGGTGAACGATGGCAGAACCAGCCTCGCCCTGCTCTTTGGCACAGTCGGCAAAGGCACTCAATGGCTATCTCAGCGCAAGGCTGGTGATGGCATAGACCTTCTGGGTCCGCTGGGCAACGGCTTCTCCATCGCTCCCTCCGCCGGCAACCTGCTTCTGGTAGCCGGCGGCATCGGTATTGCTCCACTACGCTTTCTAGCTCAGGCAGCTTTAGAGCAGGAACGCCTGGTAACCCTGCTTCTCGGGGCGGCTACTGAGGCACAGCTTTGCCTCAGCCACCTCATCCCCTCAAGCGTAAAATGCATTACCGCTACCGATGACGGCTCTGCCAGCAAAAGAGGTATGATAACCGACCTTATTCCCGGATACATTGATTGGGCAAACCAGGTCTTTGCCTGCGGGCCCAGCCCGATGTACCGGGCTATGGCACAAATGCCGGAACTGAAAGATAAACCAGTCCAGATTTCGCTTGAGGTCAGGATGGGGTGCGGCTTCGGTGTTTGCTACGGCTGCACGGTTAAGACGAGGCAGGGCTTAAAGCAGGTATGCCGGGACGGCCCCATATTTAACCTTGATGATATATTATGGGATGAGTTTGTCGATATATAGAAAAATTTTTCGACCGCCAACTACATGAGGTGCATTATGATAACGACCGATACTATAAGTCTCTCAACTAAAGGTCACTGCGACATCATAGATATTACACTGCCGGTAGAGCAACAGCTGGCTAAGTCCAGGCTCAATAGTGGTATAGCGACCGTGTTTGTCACCGGCTCCACCGCCGGCATAACCACCATTGAATACGAGCCGGGGCTTATCTCGGACCTCAAGGATGCATGGCAGAGGCTGGTGCCGGACAATATCTCCTATGCCCACGACCGTGCCTGGGGCGACGGCAACGGCTACTCTCATATCCGCGCCTCACTGCTGGGGTCTTCCCTGATAATACCTTTCAGGGATAGAAGGCTGGCTCTGGGCACCTGGCAGCAGATAGTGCTGGTGGACTTTGACAACCGCCCCCGCTCCCGTCAACTCGTGGTGCAGTTAATGGGGGAGTAGCCTACTTGCCCATTACCAGGGAGAAGAACTCAGCCCGGCTGGCCGGCTTCTTGCGGAAGTTACCCCTGAGAGCGGAGGTAATTACACTGCTGCCCGGTTTCTTGATACCCCGCATTATCATGCACATATGCTCGGCTTGAATAACCACGGCGACGCCGTCGGGCTTAAGCCCATCGACGATGACATCGGCAATCTCGGTAGCCATCCTCTCCTGTATCTGGGGACGCTTGGCGATAATCTCCACCACCCTTGCCAGCTTGCTGATGCCGACGATACGTCCCTCTTCATTGGGAATGTAACCGATATGGACGATGCCGTAGAAGGGCAGAAAGTGATGCTCGCACATGGCATAGAAGGGGATATCCTTGAGGATGACCATCTCCCGATGCCCCAGCTCGTAGCCTACCTTGAGCTCTTCTTTGGGATCTCGGCCAATCCCCATGAAAAGCTCGGAGTACATCTCGGCGAAGCGTCTCGGGGTATCGATAAGCCCCTCTCGCCTGGGGTCTTCCCCGATAGCCTCTATGATAGACGCCACCGCCTTCTTGATTTCAGTTTCGTCAATCACTCGCAATCTCCTTTTACCCTAGGGCTTTGCCTTCAGTCGCTCGGCACACAGCCCCCGGTCGATGGTTCGTGTTTTACATCCAGCCAGGTCAAGGTATTTATCGCTTCCCATATAGAGAACCGGGCTCACCTTTTCCAGACTCAGGCTACCGTCCTCCATAAAAGCATCCTCCAGGTAATGGACAGCGACAATCTCCCCTATCAGCAACCTGTGGTCGCTATAGTGCCTGTCGTCGACCAGCTTGCACCCAAAGGCTGCATAGGCGTCCTTAAGGATGGGCACCTTTGTTTTCAGCGGATTATCTTTGGCGATACCAAACGCCGGGAACTTGTCCAACCGGCTACCCTTACTGCCACCGAGAGCAGCCACCAGCTCGGCACTGGTAGCCGGCATAAAATTGAGCCCGAACTCCCCGCTGTCAGCAATAAGCTTATAGGTAAAGTGTCCGGCTGATATGGCGACACAATATAGGGGTGGCTTCTTGGCAACGGCCGTATGCCAGGCGGCAGTCATGGCGTTATCCCTGCCCCCGGCACTAGCGGTTACGACAACTGCCACCTTCGGATAGTGCTGGTAGAAAGCCCCGATTCCTTCGCTAACTGTTTTTTTTATTTTCTGCCTCCCTTAATCTTTAATCCTTACCCCATTTTTTAGCTCCAACCTAATGCTTTTTCTACACCCGATATACTGGCTGGAAGCTTGAGAAATGGCTTGGCGTTTTTTATAGCAACATCGGCATCCTTGAGCCCGGTGCCGGTTATGATACACACTACCCTCTTGTCGCTTAAATCCATACCCTTACCGGAAAGCTTCAACAGACCGGCGACAGAAGCCGCCGAAGCCGGCTCGCCAAAAATACCTTCCCTAACCGCTAAAAGGTGATAGGCAGCTATAATCTCATCGTCACTGACCATATCAATAATGCCGCCCGACTCGTCACGGGCGGCGACTGCCTTCTGCCAGCTAGCCGGGTTGCCGATCCGTATCGCCGTGGCAACGGTCTCCGGCTTGTCGATAATACGCCCACGTACGATAGGAGCGGCGCCCTCAGCCTGGAAGCCCATCATTTTAGGCCTACGCTTCGCCCTGCCCGCCCGATGGTACTCGACAAAGCCTTTCCAGTAGGCGGTGATGTTGCCGGCGTTACCCACCGGTATAAATAAATAGTCAGGGGCATCACCCAGCTCATCAACAATCTCGAAGGCGGCCGTCTTCTGCCCCTCAATACGGTGAGGGTTAAGCGAGTTGACCACGGTGACCGGGTGCTTCTGTGTCAATTGGCGCACTATATTCAATGCCTGGTCAAAATTGCCGTCGATGGTAACTATCTTTGCCCCGTGGACGATAGCCTGAGCCAGCTTACCCAAGGCAATCTTGCCTTCCGGGATGATAATGATAGCCTCCAGGCTTGAGCTTGCGGCATAAGCCGCCGCCGAGGCGCTGGTATTGCCGGTGGAGGCGCACATAACCGCCTTACTGCCCTCTTCCAACGCCTTGGCTATGGCAACCACCATACCCCGGTCTTTGAAGGAGCCAGTGGGGTTGCAACCTTCCAGCTTGAAATACAGCTCGCCACAGCCGATTTCCTTCTCCAGGTGCTTAGACCTTACCAGAGGGGTATCCCCCTCCCCCAATGAAAATATAGGGGTCTTATCCGTAACCGGCAGGAGGTCTTTATATCTTTCAAGCACTCTCGGTTTCATTCTCTCTCGCCTAGTCCTCGACCCGGATGGAGTTGTTTATCTCCTTGACCACATCCAGCCGCTCAAGCTCTCTGAGGGCCTGCTGAACCGCCTTCTCCCGGGCGGGGTGGGTCATAATGACAATCTCCGCCGTCTGGGATAGCTTGTCGGACTCCTTCTGAATTGCCGAGGCGATACTGATATCGTTGTCTCCCAGCACCTTGGCTATCTGCGCCAGAACCCCGGCTATGTCGGCGATGTTCATTCGGATATAAAACCTGGTCTCTATTTCAGACATCGGCTTGATTTTCTTGCCCGCCTTCGGCTCCCAGGCAACAATACAGCCAACACCGGATACAATCTCCCGCGCTACCGAGACGACATCGGCGATAACGGCACTGCTGGTAGGCAAAGCCCCGGCTCCTTTGCCGATGAAGGTCACCTTGCCGATAAGGTCTCCCTCAACAAGCACCGCATTATAGACCCCGTCCACCTTGGCCAGGAAGTAATTCTGGGAGATGAACACCGGATGGACACGCACTTCAATCGAGGAATCGTACTGTTTGGCTATAGCCAGCAGCTTTATGACAAAACCCAGCTCCTTAGCATAGCGAAAATCGCGACTGCTGAGCCGTGATATGCCCTCGCAGTAGATATCGTCAGGCCTTATTTGACTCTGGAAAGCCAGGGAGGCCAGTATCGCCAGCTTATAGGCGGCGTCTATTCCCTCGATATCGTTTTTAGGGTCAGCTTCGGCATAGCCCAGTTTCTGTGCCTGGCTGAGGGCTGAAGCGAAGTCCGTACCCTCACGCGACATACTGGTAAGGATATAGTTGGTCGTCCCGTTTATTATGGCATAGATACCGTTTATTTCATTAGCCACCAGGTCCCTCTGGAGGGGGGCAATCAGGGGGATGCCGCCGCCGGCAGCAGCTTCATAATGCAGTCCAACATTGTTCTGCCGGGCCAGAGCCATCAGCTCTACCCCATACTTGGCAATGACCTCCTTATTAGCTGTAACCACATGCTTTCCCACCGAGAGCGCCCTTTTCTGGTAGGATAGAGCTGGATTCTCACCCCCGATGACCTCAACAACTATATCCATGTCCGGAGTGGCGAAAAATTCGTCTTCATCGGTGGTAAAGAGCTGGCGCTCCATCGCCATCGCCTGCGGTCGGGCCAAGTCCTGCTCCAGCACCTTTATCTTGCGCAGGACGAGGGGGCAGCCAACCTGCTCCGCCAGCATTTTCGCCCTATCCATCAGGACTCTAGCTACCTGCCCACCAATTACCCCCAAGCCCATCAAGCCAATACCAATATCTTTTTTATCCATCGTCAAGCACCCCTGATTCTGGTTTATTCACCGGTGACTTTTCTTACGGCAAAATCTCTCATTTCGCCATCAAGATAGCTGATTATCGTGTTCTCCGGGTCGTCCCAGAGCGATAGCAACCATTCATCCATAGCATCAGCTACAAGTATTTCTTTATCGTCGTCGGAAATATCCATTATTTCACTACCCAGAACCTCAAACAGCCAGTAACCACCGGTGGTAGTCTCCGTATAGTCAGGAACCGGCTCGCTTACCACATCTATTTCGGTTTCTGGATTGAAGACATAATCTTCAAAAGGCTGGCTCATGTCGCCTTCAACTATCCAGCCAATATCGGCTTTTTCACCCAACATCCCCCGCTGGGAAAACTCCTCGGCTAAATCAACAAATTCCTCCCCAGCCTCCATTCTGAAGAGCACCTCCTGTGCTTCTTCCTCACTGGACAGCAGTATCGCCTGAATATTAACCGCCTCTCCTCCTTCAACTTCCTCCTTTTCTATTACCTTAATCAACCAGTAGCCCAGGCTCTTCTCCTTGTCTTCATCATATACTGCCTGGCTTAGCCCTCCCACCTGACTGCCGAATATGTAAGAATTAAGCACAGTAGTATCAAGCAGTCCATTCAAGATTCCCTCCAGCCGCCAGCCGAGGTCGCCGCCCTCTTCCTGGGTAGTGCTTTCCAGAGAGAGCTCACCGGCAATCTGGGCAAAGTCTTCTCCGGCCTCCAGCCTATCCCTGACCTCAGCCACCTGCGCCTCACTCTCCAGGAACATTGCCATAACATGCCGGTGCTCAGCGTTAATCGGCACCTTCATCCCGAAATATTCCTCTTCCAGCTTCGTTATAAGAAGCTGGGCCCTGACCAGGTCTTTAGCCGCCTGGTTATCCGGCAGTCCACTGTTACCAATCGTCTCATCAACTTCGTCATCGCTAACGCTGATACCCATAGCCAGGGCTCCTTGCCTTATCAGTTCATTCTGCTGGATGCTCTCCGCTACCAGGTCGAGATAATACTCCACCAGGTAATAGTATTCCCCCAGCTGATTATTTAGGGCATCTATATAATACTCCATAGTAAACTTGTTATCATTGACCTCAATCACCGTTTCCTTGAGCGGTTTATGCTCCGGGAGATACCACTGATAATATATCCCGGCCGTCACCAGCCCCACCACGGCAGCAATTATAGAGATACCCAGTATAATAATTATCCGCCGTCTTCGCTTCTGCCTTTTCCAGTGAGAAAGCTGGCGTCTGGTGACTGCTCTTTTGGGCTTAACTACACTCTTTTTTGCCAAATAATTTCCTGACTCCCCTTCCAAAATAACGATAAGCGCTATCTACTACAGGAGTTCTCCCTTTCTTTGCCGATATTATGGCTATTATATGTTTTAATCTACCTTAGTGCAATAAAGACCGCTTCCCAAAATGACGCTGATATTATATACTATGTGGCTTTAGAAGGCACTTTATCGTTATAATTATTACCAGTTCAGGGGTGAATATGAAAGCGGTTATCTTGGTCGGGGGGTTGGGCACTAGACTCAGACCACTGACCATCAATACGCCGAAAGCCATGATGCCTGTGCTCAATACCCCGTTTCTGGAATACGTCATCCGTCGCCTCAGCCGTCACAACGTCACGGAAATAGTGCTGGCGATAAGCCACCTGGCACAGCCCATCGAAGACTATTTCGGCGATGGCAGTCGGCTGGGCGTTAGCCTTAACTACACCATCGAAGAGACGGCACTGGGGACGGCCGGGGCGGTAAAAAACACCGAAAAATACCTGGACGGGGCTTTCCTGGTGCTCAACGGGGACATTTTCACCGACCTCGACCTGACCGCTATGATGGACTTTCATAGCCAGAGACAATCTCGGGCGACTATCGCCCTGACCCCGGTGGAAGATCCCACCAGCTATGGGCTTATAGAGACCGACGCCCGGGGCAGAATAACCCTTTTTCTGGAGAAGCCAAGCTGGGAGCAGGTAACCACCAACATGATAAATGCCGGCACCTATATCCTGGAACCGGAGGTGCTAGCCTCCATCCCGCCGCAGACCAACTTCAGCTTCGAGCACGATGTCTTTCCACCCCTCCTAGAACGGGGAGAGCCAATCTACGCTTTCCCTTCCTCCTGCTACTGGATGGACATCGGCACCCCGGAGAAATACCGCCAGCTCAACCTGGACCTGCTCAGCGGTAAAAGCAACCAGTACCGCCTTGACCCGGTTACTAGTGTCTCTATCGGCGAGCAGAGTTACTGCCATCCGACGGCTGAAATAACGGGACCAGCAGTGATAGGCAATCATTGCTCCATCGGCAAGAACGCCTGGCTGACCGGACCTCTGATCATCGGCACGGGTAGCACTATCGCCGAGGGTGCTGTGGTCGAGGACTCCATTATCTGGCATCAGGTCACCATCGCCGCTGGAGCTACCGTCAGGCACTCCATCATCGCCAACGACTGCCGCCTGGGCGCCGGTAGCATCATCGAAGGCTCGGTGATATCGGACAATGTAACGGTAGCCGAGGGCTACAAGATGGCAACCGGCAGTCGCATCCAGCCCGGTACTACCGTCGGCTAGCTATCCGCCAACAACAATCTCCCCCGTCTTCGCCATTCTACAGAGCATACCCCAGAATACCGCCTTTCGTGTATGAGGCCTAGCCATAGCTTATGCTATAATAAGGTGGCAAGTAAGATAGCAGTCATGTTGAAACGGCTAGAAAAAATAGAGAAACGCTATAACAAGCTGGAAAACCAGATATCCCAACCCGAGGTAGCGTCCGACCCGAAGCAACTGCAATCGCTGGCTCAGGAAAGGGCTAGACTAGAAGATATCGTATCCAAATACCGGCAGTACAAGGACACGACCAGGGCGCTGGAAAAGACAAAGGCCATGCTGGTTGAAAAAATTGACGAGGACATGAAGTCCCTGGTCACCCAGGAGATAGAAAACCTCAAATTGCAGATAGAAGCCCAGCTCCAGGTGCTGAAGCTCGCCCTTCTGCCCAAAGACGCTAACGACGACCGGGACATAATAATGGAGATACGAGCCGGCACCGGCGGCAAGGAGGCCGGGCTGTTTGCCGCCGACCTCTTCCGTATGTACAGCCGCTACGTGCAAGCCAGGAACTGGGCGATAGATGTCATAGACGTTAACGAGACTCCCATCGGCGGCATCAGGGAAATCATAATCGAGGTCAAGGGCAAGGGCGCCTTCAGCCGCCTCAAGTATGAAAGGGGCGTTCACAGGGTACAGCGGGTGCCCACCACCGAATCATCGGGCAGAATCCACACCTCAACGGCTACGGTAGCCGTTCTCCCCGAAGCCAGGGAGGTAGAGGTTGATATAAATCCCAATGACCTAAGGATCGATATCTTCCACAGCGGCGGCGCCGGCGGTCAAAACGTCAACAAGGTAGCCACCGCAGTGCGCATAACCCACCTGCCCTCCGGTATCGTCACCGTCTGTCAGGACGAGCGCTCACAGTTGAGGAACAAGACCAAGGCTATGTCGGTACTGCGAGCCCGCCTCTTTGACATCGAGCAGAGCAAACAGGAAGGCGAGATAACCGAACAGCGTCGCTTACAGGTAGGCACCGGCGAACGCGCCGAGAAGATAAGAACCTACAACTTCCCCCAGGACCGGGTTACCGACCACCGCATCGGCTTGACACTGCGCAACCTTCCCAGGATTATGGAAGGGGAGCTTGACGAGCTCATCGATGCCGTTGCTACCAGAGAACAGGCAAAACAGTTAGAGACGCAGGCGGTATGACTGTTAAAGAAACCATGGGTTGTGCCCGAAAGCTCCTTGACGCCAGCCGCATCGACGATGCCTCACTTGAAGGCGAACTGCTGTTACGGCAAGTCCTCAAATTGAGCCGCGCCCAGCTTTACTCTGACCTTGAGCATGAAATTTACCCGGGGCTTGAAGCGGCTTTCTGGTTAATGGTCCAGCGCCGCCTCGATGGTGAGCCTTCGGCCTATATCATCGGGCACCGCGAGTTCTATGGTCTCGATTTTATCGTTGACCCCGGCGTCCTCATCCCCAGGCCTGAAAGTGAACTGCTGGTAGAAAAGACGCTCGTTCTGGCTGGTAACTACAGGGCACCGGTTATCGCCGATATAGGCACCGGCTGTGGCGCCATTGCCGTCAGCCTGGCAGTGAACCTGCCGCAAGCCAGTATTTATGCTACCGATATATCGGCTATCGCCCTTGAGGTAGCCGGGGCAAACTGTCGCCAACACGAGGTGGCTGACAAAATCCGCCTCCTCTGCGGCGATATGCTGGAACCACTACTCGAACCGGTCGACTTTATCGTCGCCAATCTACCTTATGTCAAGTTATCGGACATAGCCACCCGCTGTCCCGAGCCGCTGTCAGCCCTAGATGGCGGTGCCGACGGGCTGGAAAAGATACGGCGTTTGCTTCACCAGGTAGAGGGAAGGCTCAATCCCGGTGGTTGCCTTCTTCTGGAGATGGGACAGGGGCAGAGAGAGGCGATAACCAGCCTTCTGCACCACCTTTTCCCCACCGCCAGGCTGGAGGTAACCCCCGACCTGAGCGGTATTGACCGCATGGTGAGTATGATACTTCCATGCTAAGAAGTCTTTACAGAGGATGAAACAGGTGTAATGGATATTATTGTCTGTGTCAAACAGGTCACCGACCCCGAAGCCCCACCATCCAGCTTCAAAATAGATACCAACTCTAATAAAGTGGTGCCGCCGGCGGATATTCCACCGGTGCTCGACCCCTATAGCGAGTATGCCGTTGAGGCCGCCCTGAAGCTCAAAGATACCCATGGCGGCCAGGTAACAGCCATAAGTCTGGGAGCGGGTCTGCTGAGAGAGGTTATAAAGAAACCGCTGGCAATGGGAGCTGACGAGCTCGTCCTGCTGGAGGATGAGGCTTTCGCCGACGGCGATAGCTGGTCAACAGCCCACGCACTAGCTACGGCGATAAGAAAGATGGATAACTACGACCTTGTCCTCTGCGGCCGCCAGTCCGCCGACTGGGATGCCGGGCAGGTGGGCTCCGGCATCGCCGAGTTTCTCGGCCTGCCGATTATAACCCTGGCGCGCCATATAGACGTCTCCGACAGCAGGGCGAGGGTGGCAAGGGTGACCGCCGACGGCTATGAAGTTATCGAAACGACACTGCCGGCGGTGATTACGGTGAGCAACGAGATTGGCGAACCCCGCTACCCGACCATCAGGGGGATTATGGCATCCAAAAAGAAGGAGCCGACCATCTGGAAGCCAGCCGACATCGGCCTCGAGCTGTCACAGGTCGGTGCCGCCGGGCGTCGCTGTCGGCTGGTCAAACTATTCCAGCCAGCCCGCGAGGGCAGTTGCCAGATGATAGACGGCGAGACCCCGGAAGAGGCGGCGGTCAAGCTGGCTGAGAGATTGAAGCAGGAAAAGCTGATCTAATAACGAATCAGGGAAAGGCAAAAAAGTGGTGGAATTTAAGGGTGTTCTGGTATTGGCTGAGGTTGCAAATGGTAGGCTATCACCGATGACTACGGAACTGCTCGGCTGTGGCCGAGGGCTGGCTGATAACCTCCAGGAGGATTTATGTGCCGTTCTTCTGGGCAATGAAATAACCAAACTGGCACAGTCAGCCATCTCCTTCGGCGCCGACAGGGTATATACCATTGACGACCCGGCACTTAAAGACTACAGCAATGGTTTATACGTCCAGGCTATGGAAAGCGTGGTAAAGCAGTTAATGCCCCGGATTCTTCTTCTGGGGCAGACCGCTACCGGCCGCGACCTGGCCCCCAGCCTGGCTTTCAGGCTGGGGACTATAGCCACCACGGACTGTATTGAGCTGGTGGTTGACCCCAACTCCAGACAACTGCTGCAGACAAGGCCTGTCTACGGAGGGAGTGCCCTGGCTACCTTCACCAGCGACTGCTACCCCCAGATAGCCACCGTCAGGGCTAAAGCATACTCATCACCGGAGCCTGACACCTCAAGGCAGGGGGAAGTAATCGCTATTAACGCTAAACTAGAGCCACCAGCGACAAAGGTTCTGGAAAGGGTATCCCAGGTAGCGGAGGGGGTCAGGCTGGAGGATGCCGCGGTGGTGGTCGCCGGGGGACGGGGCATCGGCAGTGCCGATGACTTCAAGCAGCTGGAGGAATTAGCCTGTTTACTTAATGGAGCCGTCGGTGGCTCCAGACCGCCCTGTGATAATGGCTGGATTCCCAGCTCAGCACAGATAGGGCTCACCGGCAAGATTATCGCCCCCGACCTTTACCTGGCGATAGCCATCTCCGGCTCCAGCCAGCATATCAGCGGTTGCTCCGGCGCCAAAAACATCGTTGCCATAAACAAGGACCCGGAGGCAAATATCTTCAGGGTCGCCCACTTCGGTATAGTCAGCGACTGGAAGAAGGTGCTCCCAGCTTTCACTGCCAAAATAAAGGAGCTTCTGGCTGAGTAAAGCTATTGGCGAGATAAAGGAAAACTTGGCAAACAGCCTATATTAGCTTATGAAGATAAGAAATAAAAGAGCTGGTGACTCAATGAGAAAGTTTACATTGTTGCTAATGGTGACCGTTTTGGTGCTGGCTGGCTTGAGCACTTCCTGCGGTCCGACAGGAGCACCTACAAGTGCAGAAGACTATTTGGACCGAGGGCTTGCCTACCAAAATGAGGGGCGGTTTGATGAGGCCATTGCTGATTTCAATAAGGCCATTGAACTGGACCCTAACCTTGCTTGGGCCTACTTCTACCGTGGCGCCGCCTATCTTGAGAAATGGGAACATGACCAGGCCATCACTAATTTCAACAAGGCCATTGAGCTAGACCCCAATCTCGCTAAAGCCTACGAAAACCGTGGCTTTGCCTATGGCGCCAAAGGTGAATACGACAAAGCCATTGCTGATTTCAACAGGGCTATTGAGCTAGACTCGAGCCTTGCTTGGTCTTACTTTGGCCGGGGGATGGCCTATAAATCACAAGGCAAAACAGCTGAGGCCATAGCCGCCCTTGAGAAGTGTATAGAGCTATCGCAGGAGCCATCATTGACCCAATCAGCCGAACAGTTACTAGATGAACTACGAGGCTAAGGGTGACACGACAGAACAATAACTAAAACCCTCTTATATCAGCTATTGAGGAGTTAGATTTGTTGGCTAGCCCTTCTCCGCCTGCCGCTCGGCGATAATCTTCTGAACAATATGAACGGGCACTTCTTCATAGTGGCCGAACTCGGTAGTATATCTTCCCCGCCCCTGTGTTATTGACTTGAGGTCGATGGCATAGCGTAATACTTCCGCCAGCGGCACCTGGGCTTCGATTACGTTATAGCTATCCTCCGGATTCATACCCTGCACCCGGGCTCGCTTGGTATTGAGATCTCCGATGATATCCCCGGTGAACTCGCTGGGAACCGTCACCTTTATGTTCACTATCGGCTCCAGCAGAATGGGTTGCCCTTCAGACAGCCCTTTTTTAAAGGCTCCAGCGCCGGCAATCTTAAAGCATATCTCCGAAGAGTCCACCGGGTGGAAACTGCCGTCATAGACCGTCGTCTTGACATCAGTAACCGGATAGCCAGCCAGCACCCCCTCTTTAACCGCTTCGTTGACCCCCTTCTCCACCGCCGGTATATAGTTCTTGGGTATAGCCCCACCCACTACTTTATTGGCAAAATCATTGCCACTGCCGCGGGGCAATAGCTTCAGCTCCAGCCTCACATGCCCGTACTGCCCGTGACCCCCGGTCTGCTTCCTATGCTTGTACTCCGCCTTGGCTGGACGGGTAATGGTCTCCTTGTAGGGCACTTTGGGTGTTTTCAGGTCAACACCGACACCGAACTTGCGTTGCATCTTCTCGGCGGCGACCTCGAGCTGTGTATCGCCCAGCCCGGATAGAATGGTCTCATTGGTATCGGCATCACGGCTTACCCGAAGCGTCAGGTCTTCTTCGGTAAGACGGGCCAAGGATACCCCCAGCTTGTCCAGGTCGGCTTTGGTCCTAGGGTGTACCGCCACGTTGAAAACCGGCTCCGAGAAAGTTATCGGCGCCAGCTTCAACGGCTTGTTCTGACTGCTCAGTGTATCACCTGTGTTGGTTATGCCCAACTTGGCGACCGCTCCGATATCCCCCACCCCGACCCTGTCCACCGGCTCCTGGGCCTTGCCCCGGACAACGAATATCTGACCGATGCGCTCGGTCTCGCCCCGTGTCGCATTCCACACATGAGAATTGCTATCAACAGCCCCGGAGAAGACCCTGAAGTATGTCAGCTTACCAACATAAGGGTCGGCGCTGGTCTTGAATACCAGAGCCGCCAGAGGCGCTTCGGGGCTCACCTCTATCGCTTCCCCATTCTCGGTGACTACCTCCCTCTGTGCTGGCGATGGCAGATAGCTATTTATTGCATCCAGCAACTGGCTGATACCTGTATTCTGCAACGCCGAGCCGGTCAACACCGGTATTATCTTGCCGCTTTTTATCGCCTGCTGTAGACCCGTCTTTAACTCCTCGGGGCTTAGCTCCTCGCCACCCAGATACTTCTCAATCAGGGTATCGTCAACCTCGGCTATGGTCTCTATCATTTTCTCACGGAAAGAGCTTGCCTGTTCCTGAAGCGACGACGGTATCTCTGTCTCTTCAGCCTTATCGCCGATATAGCACTTTAACGACAGCAGGTCGACTATTCCCTTGAAGTCTTTCTGGGCGCCGACGGGTATCTGCAGGGGCAGACATTTTGTACCGAACCTGGACCGAACCTGTTCCACGGTTTTATAAAAGTTGGCGTTTTCACGGTCCATCTTATTGATGAAAATAATTCGAGCCAGCCTGGCTTCCTCGCTATATTCCCATGACTGCTCGGTGCCGACCTCGATACCAGACGCCGCTGAGACCACGATTACGGCGCTTTCACAGACCCTGACCGCCGCCCTGACCTCGCCGGCAAAGTCGGAATAGCCGGGGGTATCAACCAGGTTTATCTTTGTATCCTGCCACTGGCAGGGAAGCAGTGTCAGGTTGATGCTGATATTACGCTTTACCTCGTCCGGGTCGTAATCCGAGGTAGTACTGCCGGCATCGACCTTCCCCAGTCGGGGAATCGCTCCAGTAGTGAAAAGGATTGCCTCTGAAAGCGACGTCTTGCCGGCACCGCCATGGGACAGTAAGACAACATTACGGATATTCTCTGGCTGAAACTGCTTCATCTAATCACCTGCATTTCTTATTTGACCTATTATAAATAATAGTCGGCAAAGCCTCAAGTAACCACAGCTTCAGGCTTTGTTAATTGCTACTCTAGCTCAACAATATAGGGGCTGCATGCGTTTCTATAATAGCTGCCGGCGCCAGAAATACTATCTTTGACAACAATCCCGGAGCGCCCTGTCACTCGCTGTCCCAGGCGTCTTCACCGATGAGGGAGACGAAACGACAGCCGCCCAGGTTCTCGACTATGTTCTTATCCCTGCCTCTGGTAATCTTATACAGGTCCTGCTCATAACGATGCCCCACCGGTATTACCATCCGCCCGCCGATTGCCAGCTGGGACAGGAGACCATCCGGCACCTTGGGCGCCCCGGCGGTAACCATAATAGCATCGTAGGGCGCCTCAACCTGCCAGCCTATCGTCGGTTCGGCATATCTCACTCTGATATTCTTATAGCCCAGGCTGTCCAGCGTCTTCTTGGCCACTTCAGCCAGTTCCGGTAATCTCTCCACCGTAATCACCAGGCGGGTTAGCTCCGCCAGAATAGCCGTCTGATAGCCACTGCCGGTGCCTACCTCCAACACCTTTTCTCCGCCGGTAAGCTCCAGTAACGAGGTCATCAGCGCCACGATATACGGTTGAGATATCGTCTGCCCCATACCGATAGGCAGCGGCCGGTCCTCATAAGCCAGGTGTTTCTCCTCCAGCGGCACGAACCGCTCCCGCGGCACACGTGACATCGCCGTAAGTACCCGCTCGTCTTTTATCTTGGTTCTAAGACAATCAATCAAATTGGTTTTCGCCGCTTTAAAGTCCATGACGATTACCTGTCTCGAGCGGTTTAACTCAGGAGCAATGCCAGTAGTATAAGGATAGCCAGTATCGCCCCAGCCAGAATGCCTATTCTTCGCAACTCGTAAGGCAGGTTGGGATAATTAATTCTAACCGGTACTTTAGCTGCCATGCTTGACAGCGGAGCCTTCACTTCGTGAGAAACGACGGTCGGTTCATCACTTCGAGCAACCGCTTGCGGACGGGCAACTGCAACCTGATGGCTTCTTCGGACGTTCCTTCTCTTTTTACTCTGTAACGAGCCCCTTCCCATACCGTGTCGTGATTTGCCCGGCATTCAGAACCTCCATAAATAGTAAAAATCCTTCTATTCCGATTGCTTGGCTCTAGGGTGAGCTTTATCATAGGTACTGCGTATGTGCTCCGAGGTGAGATGGGTATAGATCTGCGTCGTTGATATGTTGGCATGCCCCAGAAGCTCCTGCACCGATCTCAGGTCAGCTCCACCGATCAGCATATGAGTGGCGAAGCTGTGCCTCAGGGTGTGAGGGGTAACCTTCTTTCCCAGCCCGGCTGATTTGGCATAAGCCTTCAGTATCTGCCACAAGCCTTGCCGGGTAAGCCGGTCGCCGCGCTGGTTCAGGAACAAAGCCCGCTCTTCATCGCTACGCACTATCTGCGGACGAACCTCTTTTATATACTCCTCGATCAACTTTGCTGCCCGGGGATGAAAGGGGATCATCCGCTCTTTATTACCCTTGCCAAAACAGCGCACGTAACCGCCCTCGGTGTCCACGTCATTCAGGTTCAGGGATACCAGCTCGCTGACCCTCATGCCACTGGCATAGAGAAGCTCTAGCATCGCCCTGTCCCTCTTGGCTTCCGGCGTCGACTTCTCGGCTGGCTGAGCCAGCAACTGGCGAACCTGGCTGATGGAAATGGCATCGGGCAGTGGTTTACCCACCTTCGGCGAGGTTATATTCTCCGTCGGGCTATCTTTTATCCTGCCCTCAGCCAGTAGAAAATTAAAGAAGGATTTAGTGGCGGCTACCTTACGGGCAACCGTAGTTACCATATAACCCCTCTCTCTAAGATTGAGTAGGTAGCTCAACATGTCCTGCCGGCTGAAATCAGCCCACGACGGCACTATGCTACGTCTGGCAATCTCCTTCTCAGCGAATTCCAGAAGTTGATTCAGGTCGTTCTGGTAAGCGTCCACCGTGTTTTTGGAGAAACCCTTCTCAACGGTGAGGTAGTTCATAAAGCTATCTATATCCTTTCGCAATATTCCTCCCGGTTGTCGTATAGTCTCTTCCCTATTTTAACATAACTAGAGTAGTAATTTAAATAGACCGGAGGTAATATAGTAATTTCGTTCCTGTAACAAGAGCTTCACCGCTCGTTGCTACCTATCAAAAAAGTTTTCATCCAGGTCTCCTGTATCTGAATAACCCCTACTTTCCCAGTAACCCTCATAGTCAACATTATCGGACAGCTCAATCTTCGTTACCCACTTTATCCACTTATAGCCCCATTTGCTTTCCGCCAACAGGTGGAAGGGAAAGCCCCTCTCCACCGGCAGGGTAAGCCCGTTCATCTTATAGGCTAAGAGGATATCATTATCCATTATATACCCTATCGGGAAAGAGGTCGTATAGCCATCATAGGCATGGAAGATGACCACCTTGGCTTCCGGTAACGGGCTCGATTCTTCTAGTAACTTCCTCACCAGCACCCCCTCCCAGAGAATGGTGACACTCCAGCCCTCGACACAGTGCAGCTCCGAGACCTTTTTATAATTGGTGTAGTTGTCAATAACCTCCTCATAGGTATAGCTTTTCGGCTCCTGGCACAGACCGGTTATGCTCAGGCTATAGCTCTCTATATCTATAGTCTGTGGCCCCTTTATGGAGTTCTCCCGGAAGGCATCTACAGAGGAAAGGTTAACGCCCTCGTATTCCCTTATTTCTACAGTTTCCAGATTATTGTCTTCTTCCATATCGTTATTAAACTGGCAACCGCTTACAGCCAGGAGTATCAGCGACAGAGCTACAGATAATACCCTCGCTCCAAAAGCCAGGCCTTTCATCGCCAGTTACCCTCCCGGAAACGATTTCAAAGACATGCTCCTAATTTACATCCTACCACTTAATGCTATTTTTACCAACCCTTCTATATCTTCTTATATGCTTTGCCCGATATACAAGCTGTGCTAAAATACAATTAACCGGACTAGAGGGTAAAGTGGCCGAGAATCGGATATTAGAACTAGTCAAGCAACTGCCGACCAACCCCGGCGTCTATCTTATGATAGACGCCGGGGGTAATATCCTCTATATAGGCAAGGCGGCCAACCTCAGGCACCGGGTAAGGTCCTACTTCGGTTGCGGGCAGAAGTCCACAGCCAAAATCGAACGTATGACCGCCCGGGTAGCCGATGTCGATTTCTTTATTACCGGCTCGGAGCAGGAAGCCCTCATTCTAGAGCTGAACCTGATAAAACGGCACCGTCCTTACTATAATGTCCGTCTCAAAGACGATAAGAACTTCCCCTATCTCAAGATAGACACCAGCGAGGACTGGCCCAGGGTACAGGTCACCCGCAGATTAGAAGACAATGGCGGGCGCTACTTCGGCCCCTTCGCCAGCGCTAAATCTGTCCGCCAAGCTCTCAAGGTGGTCAAGGATATTTTCCCCTTCCGCTCCTGCACCAAGGATATCACCACCCCCCTGCCCCGTCCCTGCCTGGAATATGACATCCAGAAGTGCTCCGGACCGTGCATCGGGGCTATTACCAGGAAAGAATACGCCAAGTTAATAAATCAGCTAATCCTCTTCCTGGAAGGCAGGCAGGAAACGGTAATCCAAGAGCTTAAGAAAAAGATGCGGCAGGCCGTCGCCGCCCTGGAGTATGAAAAGGCAGCCAGACTCAGAGACCAGATTCAGGCAGTCAGGGAGGTTATCGCCTGGCAGAAGCTGGCAACCACCGTCAGCGGCGAGCAGGATGTCATCGCCTTCGCCCAGGAAAAAGACTATGCCTGCGTCCAGGTCTTTTTCATTCGCGGCGGCAAGGTAATCGGGCGGGAGGGATTTACCCTGCAGGGCACCCGCTCCGAAGAGCCAGAGCAGATTATGACCAGCTTCGTCAAGCAATTCTATGACTCAGCCGCCTATATGCCGCCGCTGGTGCTCCTCCAGCACCCGGTTGAAGACAGGGCTATTATCGAAGACTGGCTGAAGAGCAAGCGGGGAAGCCGGGTTCGCCTTCAGGTGCCACACCGGGGCAACAAAAAACAACTGATGGATACCGTCGCCGAAAACGCCAGACAGGCGCTTTTACAACAAAGGATAAAACAGCTATCAGCGCCGACAGCTCTGAATACCGCACTGGAGGAGATAAAAAGAGAGCTCAATCTGCCCCTCCTGCCCCTGCGGATGGAGGGCTACGACATATCAAACATACAGGGCAGAGCCGCCGTGGGCAGTATGGTGGTCTTCGAGCAGGGCAAGCCCAAGCCAGCCCACTACCGACGCTTTAAGATTAAAACGGTGCCCTCGGCTGATGACTACGCCATGCTTCAGGAAGTAATCCAGCGTCGTTTCGGGCATATTAAAAGAGGCGCTGCCGTATCGGATAGCTGGGCAATAATGCCCGACCTCGTTCTCATCGACGGGGGCAAGGGCCAGCTCGGCTCGGTCGTTAAAGCGATGCGCCAGGCCGGAGCCGACTCGGTGCCCGTCGCCAGCCTGGCCAAGGAGAGGGAAGAGATCTTTATCCCGCAAAGGGCAAAGCCCATCAGCCTGCCCTATACTTCCCCTGGGCTTCAGTTGCTCCAACGCCTTAGAGACGAAGCACACCGTTTTGCTTTAAGTTACCATCACAAGGTACGCAATAAGCAGACCTTTGCCTCTGAACTCGATGCCATACCCGGCGTCGGGCCCAAGCTGAAGCGCAGCCTGCTGAGGCACTTCGGCTCGGTCCCGGCTATCAGGGAGGCTACCCTTGATGAGCTTTCCTCCGCCAAGGGAGTAAGCCGCAATCTCGCCCAAAGAATAAAGGAGTATCTGCCCTAGCTATGCCTGCCAACCTACCACCGCAATACTTTGAAGCCGAGAAGATCTTCCGCAATGCCAAGAGCCCGGCGGAAAAGATAGCCGCTCTGGAGGAGATGCTGGCTATTATGCCCAAGCACAAGGGCACCGACCACCTCCGCGCCGAGCTGAGAGGCCGAATCTCCAAGCTGACCCAGCAACTGTCCAAGAAATCCGGCGCCCAGCGTTCGTCCATGATTATCGAGCGGGAGGGCGCCGCTCAGGTAGCCGTCATCGGCCTTCCCAACTCGGGCAAGTCCCAGCTGGTCGCCAGCATAACCAATGCCTCCCCCACCGTAGCCGAATACCCGCTGACCACGCACAGCGCCATGCCCGGTATGATGGAGTTCAAAGACATAAAGATACAGCTCATCGACACTCCACCCCTCGCCCCACAGGTTATCCAGTGGTGGCTACCACCCATATTTAGGCGTGCCGACGCCCTGCTGGTGATGGTCAACTTGAGTTACGATCCCTTAGCCCAGCTTGAGAAAGTCAGGGCGCAACTGGAGAAGATGAGAGTGATCATCGGCGACAGCGATGCCGAAGAGGCGGCCGAAACCGTCACGTGGCACAAAAAGGCGATAATCATCGGCAACAAGTCTGACCTGGATACAGACGGCAAGAGCTTCCAAGCCCTGTTAAACAGGTATACAAGCCAGTTCCCGGTGATTGCTATTTCGGCCAAAGAAGGCAGCGGACTGGACGAGCTCAAGCTCAAAATATACCAGGTGCTCGATATCATCCGTGTCTATACTAAAACCCCGGGGCAGAAGGCAGACCTCATCGACCCCTTAGTCCTGCCCAGAGGCAGCACCCTCCAGGATGCCGCCGCCTCGGTGCACAAGGACTTCGCCGCTAAACTTAAATACGCCCGCATCTGGGGCTCAGGCAAGCACGACGGCATTATGGCCAAGAGAGACCACGTCCTTGCGGACGGTGATATAATAGAGTTGCATCTTTAGATGGTGATATAATAGAATTGCATCTTTAAAACAGCTAATTATAGACGAGAGGAGTCGTGATATGCAGATTTTATTTGATAGCGGTGCGAAGCATGACCAGAATGTTGAGACAGAGGTTAATCAATTTCTAACAAAAGTGAAAACACGGGAGCAGGAGAGTAACTCGCCAATCATAATATATCAAGATGGTAAAAAAGATAGCTATTACATAAAATGCACAATTCCAGCCAAGGTTGTTTGCAACCTCCTAGACCTGAACGCTCGCTTGGATCCAACTAATGATGCCAGTTACAGGGCAAATAGGGAACTTTTGTTGAAGCATCACACTTATCAGCGAATGAGAACTGATGCAGAGAAGGGCAGAGAATTCCACGACCTCATAGTGGAGTATTCAAAGGTTTACAACCCTGAGAAACCTTTGAAGGTCTGGGGAGGACAACATAGGTCAAAGGCGATCCAAGAGGCGCTCGAAGTCAAAGATGTATCCAGAGATCACGGCTTCCGTGTCTACTTTGGCCTCAGCAAAGAGCAGAGGACCGATTTAGCTTTGATTTCGAATACGAACATTTCCGTGTCCAATGACTTGTTCGACCGTCAACTAGAAGAAACGCTAGTGGGCACGCAATTACGTGAATGGTGTGTACGAGTTGGGCTTCTCAATCAAGGAGAAGATTTCCCTGACCAGGCGTCTAGATCTGATAAAATATCCGTCCAGCTTACCAGAACTTTCTTAGTTAATTTCTTCCGCGGTGGAGGAGAGGGCGCAAAGTTGGATGAAAGAGAACTTGACAGGCACGTTTATGAGCCGTACCTCTGCCAGTCCGGAGCATTTCTTGATCCGGAATACGAAGAAGTCATTCGCCGATTGGGAAAAGGCCTCTGGGACAATCCTCAACTCATACAATCCGGAAAAGCCTTTGCACTATTACATCAAACACAACGAGATGCCGTAGAGAAAGGCAAGGATATTGAGAAACGCAAGGGATTCAGAAACAAGGCTTTGACTGCTTCTGTAATCGCTGGGTGGAGCTTTATAGCTGGGCTACTCCAATCTCACCCGCAAAGACTAAATAACCTACTCCAGATTCCTAAAGCAACAAAGGGATGCCCTGACCCCTTGAACGCCAAAGGAATGTCAACCTTCCACCATGATAAAGATGAGGCAACATATCGTGGACTTGGCACGCGATCAGCTCTCAAGGATCGACAAAGGATGGCCCAAGTTTTCCTTGCAAAGAGTAAGTCTCCTGATACATGTCTAGACAAGGAATTTCTGAACAAAGCGGTAAGCCAAGTCATCGGAATTAAAGTGTTGCAGAATGGATATTCCCAGTTGTAGAGAAGTTGCAATGGCATCTTATAGAGATTTCCTAGATTATGCAGAGGGCTTCTATTCCCAAGCTAAACGGGCCAGTGAGCTCGGACACGCCGGAGTAATGGAGAGGTCGCTCATTGCCAGCGTGCTCCTCTCATGGATTGCTATGGAGTCCTTTATAAATAATATGATGGCTGATTTTGCTGCACTTCCTCCAGACATGTTTTCACTGCCTGAAAGGGCGTTGCTTACAGAGCAAAAGCTAGAATTCATGGACTCTGGTAGTGAGGCAGGGCAATTTCACATTTCCGATAAACCCGAATATAGACGACTTGAGGATAAGATGCTGTTTTTAGTGGCTAAATTTGGGATGGGGACGAAGTTAGATAAAGGCGGACATCTTTGGCAAAGCTTCGAAGCAGTGAGAGAAAAACGAAATCAGATCACCCACCCCCGAAAGTCATATGATATGTTATTAACTTTGGCTGATGCAGAGGATGCACTCGAAGTCGCCAAAGCGATTATCAAAACGGTTTCTGAGAAAGTGTGGGGCAAGGCAATAGATTTATGAGTTTGCCGCTATATGTTACGAGCCTTACCACCAATTGTCAATCCTAAAGCACAAACCTCTCCACCACCACCGCCACCCCGCTGTTTTCGACATCCAGGGTTATATAGTCAGCCACCTTTTTGACCTCGGGGAAGGCGTTTCCCATAGCCACCGCCGTTCCGGCAACCTCAAGCAGTGAGATATCGTTAAGCCCGTCGCCTATGGCTATAACTTCGCTTATTGGTATATCCAGAAACGAAGTCAGAGCCTTGAGCGCCTCACCTTTTGACACCCCAGGGTCGATGATATTGACAAAATCGATGCCGGGATAGGCTGGTGCCCGGGCTATTGAGAAACGGAGACTGCCGTCGAACTCCTTCTTGAAACTCTCCGCCTTAGCCGCCTCCTCAGAGTTGTGCACCACCATCTCTGCTTTAATGATGCGCTCCCGCTCCCAGATACCGCTGAAATCGACAAAGGTGGGCTCTACCTTGAAGAAGTTGCTGTGAATGGCGTCCGACCAGTTCTCTCTCTCGGCAAAGAAGCTCTCCGAAGAGTAAAGCTCGAGGTAGGTATCATTCTTTCTGGTAAACTCTACCGCCCGCCTGACCACTTCCTTCTTTAGCGGCTGGACATATACCTCTCTATTATGATGAGGGTCGCTGACCAGAGCGCCATCGAAGAATATGTGATAGCCGTCCAGCGATAGCAGGTCTATAATCCTGCGGCAAGCCCTGATAACCCGCCCGGTAGACAGCGCCACCTTCACCCCGGAAGCGGCGGCTTGAGCCAGCGCCTGCCGGTCTCTATCCGATATATCGCCGTCCCGGTTCACCAGCGTGCCGTCAATATCTATGACCAGAAGCCTGTACTTTGACACGTATATCGTTACCCCGTTCCCTCAGTGATACCTATATTGTAACGGCTTTGGAGGTAATTAAGCAAAAGGCTTCTATAAATATAGAAGCTTTACGAATTAGAAAAAGGAGGTTGGGTGGATAGAAAACACTACTTTGTTTCACCCATACCTTCTTTTCGTAACAGCAATGACAAAGTTAGACAAACGACGGATATGGCTAAATAAAAAACTGGACCGCCGTAAAAATCGGCTGGGATTATTACCATAAACAATACAAACGAATGTTGTCCCAGGGAACTTTTCTTAGAGAAGACTATCTATCATTGTTGCTCTGAAACAATGCAATACAGAAACGGTAAAAGTCGAGTGTGCTACGGATGGAGCAATAATCGACAACGCTCAGACGATTTCCTACTAGGGCAGAATCGGCCCCCTTATTTCTACCATTGCATTCACTATAAGCTCAACTAAGCCTCCGTAAATAATACCACACTTTTCCTCTACCTCATAGTAGTTGAACAAAGCTCTGAACTGCCCTTTGCAGTTTGAACAAGGAGCGCACACATATTTCTGGATACCAGGATCAATAATATCCTGAAAGGCCTCCAGAATCTGCTTTAATTTCATCCTGCCGGCAACACTTGACCTCCAATCCGGGAAATTCATGGAGTTCATTATGGCAAACCCGCTTCCCCCACCACAACAGTAATTATCCACGCCGTGTGGCTCCATCTCCCTGAACTGAGGGCATATCTTTCTGAGGATTCTTCTCTGTGGCTCAACAATACCCATTAGTCTCACCATATTGCAGGGGTCATGCAGGGTAACCGCGAAGTCATTCCTTTTCGGGTCAAGTTTAAGCTTGCCACTAAACACTATGTCCTCCAGTATTGGTATACAGCTCTCCCTTGGGATGTACGTCTCGTCAGTCAATATTCTGTCTGCAATGACTATCGCCGCCTTATGGGCATGCCCACACTCTCCGATGACTATCTTCTTCACCCCCAGTTTTCGGGCAGCCTCAACCTGTTTGAGGGCTATTCTGGCGAACTGGACATCATCGTACCATACCCCATAGTTGGTTGCCTCGTAGCCAGCAAGCTCGCTTGATAATGTCCAACTTAGGCCGGCGGCTTCAAAGATAATAGCAAATGCTTCTGGGCTCTCAGGCCACGATAGAAATTCCCCAGAGTTATGAATTAGTAAGATATCCGCTCCCCCCTTATCAACGGGTATCTTTATCCTTTTACCCGTCTTCTCCTCGATTTCTTCCTCCATGAACTGGATAATATCTTCAAACGCTTTGGGGGTTAGCCCTGTGCTAGCGCCTACTTTCAACTGCTGAACTGTGCCCTTCTCGTGAAGCTCTTTAGCGGTAATGCCCATTTCTTGACTGAACAGCTTCCTGAGTTCGTGGGTTATTAAGCCGTTATCGCAACCTAGGGGACACCACTGAGCACATCGCCGACACATAGTGCACCTGTAGGCTGCTTCGCATAATCTGGCAATTGTTGTCCAGTTAAGTTGAACGTCATTACGAAACAGCTTGGCAAACGCCTTGCCTCCCTTTCTTAAGTATCTATTAACTATTCGGCGAAGCACTTCCGACCGGTATGTTGGTCGGTATATTTCCTGCTTTCCACTGGATAGGTAGATTGGGCAAGCTTCATTGCAAGTCTGGCATCTGGAACAGGCTTCCAGCGAAAGCATCAGTTGTTGCCAAAAAGTCCAGTTGTCATCTTGGGAAAGAAGCTTCCTGAGTCCGCTGAGGAAGCTTTCAACCAATCTATCCTCTTCTTCTCTACTCTGCGGTCTGGATATACCGATAGCCGAGACACCATCAAGTGAGCACTCATACCTGTTCCTTTGCTCATCGGTAAGAGACTTAATTGCTGTCTTGCAACCTACATCATAGGGATAGGGAAGTGCCATCAAGTCCTCTGGAGTAATATCCAGAAGTTGCTTATCTGGATTCTGGCTAATATCACCTGGTTGTATTTTTGGCCTTTTCATCTATTTTCCCTTCCCCATTCGTATCTTTAGCTGGTCCTACTGCAACCTCACTCCACCTCTTACCAGGCTGAATGTGAGGTGCTGACCAGCTAATTGGCTTGCCGAGGAGTTCTTTAACCCTCTGCTCAACATCACTTCCCCTTAGATTTGGCTTATTGTCCCAGCGCAAGTGGTGATAATACCTGAGAAAAAGCTTCATCATATGGCTGAAAGGCAGATAAACCAACCATAGTGCGACAAGCAGAAGATGGAGTGAGCTTGCTACCGGAGCATTAATCACTGACGCAGGCTCGAAAGCAAGCTGATGATTTATGTATTCCAGAACCTTAGTTACGTCTCCTCCAAAATAGGAATAAACCACATAAAACCCACCCGCAAGAGTGAGGACTATAAATACCCACTTGATATAATGTATGGGAGGATAATAAATTCTCAAATCTTCGTCCATTATTCTTTTGATGAGGATGCCCACAGAACCAATAAAAACCAGCGCTGTGGCAACATGCCCCCACACTATGCCCCAAGCAGGCGCGTTTTCAATATTTATGGTCGCAGCGCTTATAAAAAGCCAGGCATGCCAGAGAATAAGTAGGTAAAGCCCGATATGGAAGAGATACAAGAAATACCAAAATGACCTATTCCGGTGATAATACTCCCTCAAAAGTAAGGCATCTAGCATTGCAGATTTAAGCTTATCTCCGAAGCTTCTGTGGGGTTTATTCCACCATTCAGGCTGTTCATAAACAGAGCTACCACTATAGAGCTCCCAACGCAGGTGTAAAGGGGCATTGATATACCTAGCTATCTTGACTACGAGAGCGATTACACAGAAGGCAGCGCTCCCGTAAAAAATAACTAGAGCAGCGATGCCCATTTATCTTCCTCTGTAGGTAGGCAGCCTTCTCGCATCATGATTATAGCCATATTCCTATCGATAACCTTCCGTAAGTCAACGTGGCTTGATAACCGTACTGCTTGCTTATAGCAAATCTCTTGGCAAAGACCACAGGCGGTACAATCTGAGACCTTGAAGCTAACGCCAGATTTTCCTTCCTCCTCAACCTTATTCAAGGCTCCTGTAGGACAGAAGAAGGCGCACATCTGACAGCCGGTGCAGTTCTCGCTGACTCCAAACTGGCAGAAGAGCGAGCTCTCAAATGTTTCATTTTTCAGTTTTCCAAGTTTATTCATAGAGTACAAGAGAAGCTTTCGCTTCATTGGCAAACTAGTTGGCAAGGAGCCTACTCTTTTCGTAGGCTCCTTTTCGAAGCTATCAATTATGCTACAGGCAAGCAAAGCACTGCTCTTTTTAGCTTCTTGCACCAGCGTAGTGAAGAACTCACGCCGTGAGGTTGTCCTTGTTTCTAGCGGCTCAGCCCCCCTTCTTTTGAACAAGACTCGGTTAGGAAGCCCGTAAAGTTCAAGCAGTGAATTAGCATTATTTACCGTTTCTATAGCTACATGGTAGCTCGACTCATACTTACAGCCTCGGCATGGACCTTGAGATAGCCAAACAGCTTGAGCACCTAGCGCAATGCAACCAACCAGAACACCCTCATCTATGCGCGCTAATGAAGGAACTACTATTGCACTGCTCTTTTTATCCCCCCCTTCTGGGTTACACTCAAAGACAACCTCTTTCTGTTCATGAAGCAAGAGTTCCACCTTGCCCAAGATTTCCAAATCACTTGGTTTTAAGGCTTCGAAGACCCCATTGGGGCACACATTAGCACAGATACCACAGCTGGTGCACTTATCTGGATCTACCTCGAGAGTATCCCCGGTCCACTCTATAGCATTCGTAGGGCAGTTATCAGAGCAGAGAGTACATTTTGAGTTTTTGTGACGTAGTCTGGAGCAGTAGGCGGGGTAAACATGCAGAGCTGGCGCTTGAAGTGTTAAAAGAAGCTTTTCCAATCCCAATCCTAGCATCTTGGATACCCTCCCGGATCCTGAATTTCGCCTTTTGCCACCATCTGATATAGTTTCATCAAATTACCTCCTTCATTAGGGCTTAAGTGCTTGGCGTAAAATGACACTAAGCATCCCAAATCTTCTTAGACTTTTGCTGCACCACTTCCCGTTAAGTTATTTTGACAGAGTTAGCGGTAGCGGTAGCCCATGGGAATGTAGGGCTCCTCGGTTCCGAAGCCCGGCCCTACCCACCGGACCCACATGAAGACGCCGCATTCATCCACCAGATCGCGGGAGCTAACCTGCACCTCAGGCCATTGCTGAATGGCCAGCAATCTGGCATAAGGGTCCTCCGTCACCATACTGCGAATGGACAGCGATATGATAATGATGACCAAGAAGATGAGCAGCGGTATCCGGCTTTCCACGCGACGTACTCTGCGTGGAGTCCAGTCGTCCATCATTCCACCCTCCTTATGACGTTTTATCTCCATTATACAAAATTCCCAACCACCCATTCCAAGAAGAGCGTCGTCACCTCATTGAAGAAAATAATACCCAAGTAGAACCCCAAAAGATACGGCCACCAGGTCTTCTTGCCCTCAAAAGCCATGATATGGCACCGATACGGGCACCCACCGGACAGACAGGCGAAGAAACCCATGCCCAGGCCGCCTACGATGGCGAAGAGCCAGGCTGAATTCAGGTTCATCCCCGCCGTCTCCAAGAGCATAGGGAAGCCTGGCACGTTCCCGCCTAAAAATTGGAAAACAGTGAACCCTAATACCGCCCCGATTATAGTGCCGAGTACCCCCTTAAGAAATAAGGTATCCCGTACCAGGACGTAGTCCCGGTAGCCCGCGATATAGCACATCCGGGAACGCTGACCCATATAGCCGATGACTAAGCCAAATAGCAGGCTGACGATACCGACGGTCATTCCATCCTCCTTCTTACATACCTTTTTGCGTTCCATCGCATCCATACACTACCAAGCCCCGCGCCGATGGCCATACATAGAAAGCCGACGATGCCAATAAGGCTGCCGTACGAGCTGACAATCAGGATCCGGATGGGACAAGAACCCAGGATAAGGCCGAAGTTAATTACCAAAAAACCGGTTATGAAGTGAAAGATAGGCTCCCGAGCCGCCTCCAGGCGGAACTCCCCGTGCAGCCGGGCAGCGATGAAAGCGCCCAGGACGATACCGACCACGGTCAGGACGGGCACTTCGACCGATACCGAAACCTGAGCCCAGTTAGTCCCTAGCAAGTGATCGCTGAGCCAGTTGAGCAGGTCCTTGGGGTGGCACACCATGCAGATGCCGTAGGCCGGCGGGGGGATGATATGGAAGTAAGCCTGAATGAGAGCCGCCCCCAGCCCCATGACGATACCGGTTTTGAACGCAGTTACCCTAATCCTGGGCAGCCGCATATTCCTTCCCCTCAAGCAATTTCTTCATGGCCGCCGGGATGTGACGGACGATCTCATGGATAGTGGTGGCCGGCGTGGGGTTAGCCAGCAGGCCGGCGATGCGGTTTATGCGTGCCGTGTAGAGAGAGGCATCCACCAAGTCGTAGCCGGCGTAGGCCAGCGCCGAAACCAGCCCGGTGATGGTATCGCCGGTGCCACCAATGGCCTCCATGGCAGCGATGTTCGGCTCGCCGATAGTAGCCAATATTTCGCCGTTACTGGCGATGTAGTCCGTAGCCGCCTTGACCAGAATTACCTTAGCCGCGTCGCCGTGCTCGTAGGCCTGACGGATCAGATGGGGTATGTCAGTGGTATCTACCTCAGAGATGAAGTGGCGCACATAGGCCGGGTGCACGGCATCGGCGTCGGCCAGGAAGGCTAGTTCGCCCGGGTCCGGTGTGAACAGGTCAAACTGGGGGGCCATGCCGCATACTTTCACGGCGTACATGCCGCCAGCATCGCCGATGAGGACGGGTCGCTTTTTCCAGCTCAGGATGGCATCCACTGCCTGTTTGATGAGCTTGCTGTTGGGCACGATGTAATGTAGGGTGAGCACGTCCGCCCCCAGGGACTCGGCCTGCTCGGTGAGGAACTTGTAGAGCATC
>DAOUDM010000031.1:0-24564 GCA_034431095.1 Dehalococcoidales bacterium
GTCAACTTTGCCGCCGGTGGTATCGCCACCCCGGCCGACGCCGCCCTGATGATGCAGCTCGGTGCCGAGGGGGTGTTCGTCGGCTCCGGTATATTCAAGTCCTCCGACCCCGAAAAGGGAGCCAGGGCTATCGTTAAAGCCACCACCTACTACCAGGAGCCCGATGTTATTGCCGAGGTATCTAAGGGGCTGGGGGAGGCTATGCCCGGGCTGGATATAAAGCAAATCCCCGATGAGGAACTGCTGTCACCGAGGGGATGGTAGTAATCTGCGGAGGACGCCTTTGCCAAAGGTAACAAACGACGACCTGGACGCCCTGCTAGATATACTGCCGCCGCATATCCGCCAGCCGCTATGCCAGCAGGAGGACATCAGCAACCTGCTGGAGGTAGTCCTTGACCTAGGTCGCCCCTCCGAAGCCCGCTTCCCCCACCGGGAAATTATTCTCAGCCCCCAAGAAATAAGCCAAGAGGATATTGATTACGTCACCTCCCGCATCAGTAGCTTTGGTGATGATAACCGGGCTGGGATAGAGCGTACCCTGCACCGCATCTCAGCCATAAGAAACCGCAAGGGACGCATCGTTGGGCTTAGCTGCCGTGTCGGTCGGGCTGTCTTCGGCACTATTAAGATCATCGAAGACCTTATCCAGTCGGGCAAGAGTATCTTGCTTCTAGGCAGACCGGGAATCGGCAAGACGACCATGCTCCGTGAAGCGGCACGGGTCCTAGCCGACGACCTTAAAAAACGGGTCGTCATCGTCGACACCTCAAACGAGATAGCCGGCGACGGCGACATCCCCCACCCGGCTATCGGGCACGCCCGGAGGATGCAGGTAGCCACTCCCACCATGCAGCATGCGGTTATGATTGAAGCCGTGGAGAACCACATGCCGGAGGTAATCATCATCGATGAAATCGGCACCGAGCTCGATGCTCAGGCGGCACGGACCATCGCCGAGCGCGGCGTACAGCTAATCGGCACCGCCCACGGCAATACACTGGACAACCTGATGGTCAACCCGACCCTGTCCGACCTTATCGGCGGCATCCAGGCGGTAACACTGGGCGATGAAGAAGCCAAACGACGGAGAACGCAAAAAACGATACTGGAGCGTATGTCGCCGCCGACATTCAATATCGTTGTCGAGATACAGGATAGAGATAAGGTGGCCGTTCACCCCGATGTCAGCCAGGCAGTCGATGCCACCCTGCGCAGCCAGCCCAGTATGACTGAGACCCGCTGGCTAGACGAGAGCGGGGAGGTCATAGTAAAGCGAGAAGAGCCGGCTAAAGCAGCCAGAAAGATGGTTATAGAAAAGACCGCTATCACAGAACGCGCTCTGCCCAAACTCTACCCCTTCGGTATAAACCGCGGGCGGCTGTTGCAGATAGCCAGGGATATGCATCTGCCTCTGGAGCTGGTCGACAACCCGAGTGAAGCCGACCTGCTGGTGACCTCCAAGAGCTACTACCGCCGCAGACCGCAGAAAATCAGGGATGCCGAGGCATCCAACCTGCCCATCTATGTCTTGAGAAAGCACACCACGCTGCAATTGAGGCAACTGCTAGTCACCATCAAGCCTGCAGAAGCTACCGGTAGCGGCAGTCCTAAATCAGACGCACTCAGCCTGGCCATAAAAGAAGCCGAGGAGGCAGTCAACCAGGTGAGAGAGAACCGGGAGACGGTGGAGCTCAACCCCCAGAGCGCCTACATCCGGCGACTGCAACACTTGATAGCCGAAAGAGACGACCTGTCGTCACAGAGCACGGGCAAAGAGCCGAATAGACGGGTGAAGATTTATAAAGAGGGATAAGACACAGGCAATGGAAATGGTATGGATAATAATAGGCGTAATTTATTTGATTATTGCTATTGTATCCTTTTCTCTTGCATACAGGTCACGCAAGAAATATAACCTAGAAATAATTAAATTAGACGAATTATCAACGGAGCCATATGAACCTAAAGAAAATGCAGGATTTTTTGTGAGTACCACAATAACGAATGGAGGAATAAAATCGGAAACTCGGAGCCAAGTCTTCGTGGACATTGTAAAACACTTTAATAAACAGTTGATCAAGTTTCAGGATTATATGAACAAAACTACTTTACCAAAGTTGCAGGAGTATATAGACAATACACATAAAATAAATACGACTGGCTATATTGTTGCTGGGGTGGTATCACTAATTGCTACCGCAACGGCATTTCTTAGTGCATCTTTAGTTTAACAGCCTATAATAATGTGATTAATTTTAATTCTTCAATCATTATGGGGTTTAAAAGGGGCGAAGCCCCTTTAAGAAATACTTTCCCTCTCCCATTGTGAAGGGGAGAGGGACAAAGGGTGAGGGGTTGGTACAATAATGTCTCTATTCATTACCTTTGAGGGTGGTGAGGGCTGCGGCAAGAGCGTCCAGGCAAAGACACTCTACGACAGGCTATGCCAGTCAAACATCCCGGCTATACTGACATATGAGCCGGGAGGCACACCTTTGGGCGATGAAATCAGCCGCTGGCTGAAGTGGCAAGAAGAACCCGAAATAACACCGCTAACCGAGCTATTCTTATTTAACGCTTCCCGTAGCCAGCTTGTAGAAGATGTAATCATACCTAATCTGGAAAAGGGAGGGGTCGTTATCTGCGACCGCTTTGCCGACTCCACCACTGTTTATCAGGGCTACGGGCGCGGGCTGGATATAACGATAGCCAGAACGATTAACAGCGCCGCTACCCGGGGGCTGATACCAAATCTGACAATCCTGCTGGACTTACCGTCGGAGGAAGGACTTGCCCGTAAAAAGTCGGACAAATATGACCGCTTCGAGAGGGAAGAAATGACCTTTCACGAGAAGATACGCCAGGGCTATCTGGAGCTGGCGGCCGAAGAGCCACAGCGCTGGCTGGTAATTGATGCTAGCCAGGATAAAGCAAAGATAGCCGGGATAATCTGGCAAAAGGTAAGCCAGTTGCTGCCCCGGAGGGCTTAGATAATGCCACAAAAACGGGTTGCCGTCGCCATGAGCGGCGGTATAGATTCTTCTGTAGCCGTGGCTCTGCTTAAAAATCAGGGCTACCAGGTATTCGGCATTACTATGATATTGCACTCAAAGCTTGGTAAAAAACTGGCGGAGCCAGCAAAGCAGGTGGCGGAAAGCCTGGGCATCCCCCATCATGTAATAGACCTCCGCCGTCATTTCCAGCGGCAGGTTATCAAACCCTTCTGTAACGAATACGGTCAGGGACGAACGCCCAATCCCTGCATCGTCTGTAATCAGCATATCAAGTTCGGGCTGTTGCTTAACAAGGCACGGAAAATGGGCGCCGACTATCTGGCTACCGGCCACTATGCCCAGATTGAGCCCAGCCCGAACGGCTATCGTCTCTTAAAGGGTGTCGACCATGGCAAAGACCAGTCCTATTTTCTCTACACACTGGGGCAGGAGCAGCTTCGATACCTGCTGTTACCTATAGGCAAACTCTACAAAAACCAGACCAGAAGGATAGCCAGGGAACTGGGCCTGGCCAACGCCGCCGGGCGCGAAAGCCAGGACATCTGCTTCATCCCCGATAACGACTATCGCTCGTTTGTTGCCGGTCACGTTTCCTGCCAACCGGGAGACATTATCGACACCAATAGTAAAGTCCTGGGCAAACACAATGGCCTGGCATATTACACGGTGGGCCAGAGACAGGGCTTGGGGCTGGCATCCGATAAGCGTCTCTATGTACTCAAGCTCGACGTTAACAACAACAGGCTGGTAGTGGGTAGCCAAAGCCAGCTTTTAAGCAACGGTCTCGTCGCCAGCCGTTTGAACTGGATATCAGGCAAAGCCCCAGAAGACAGCGATAACATAACCGCCAGAATCCGCTATAAGTCACCCGAGGTAGCCGCCAGCCTGCACCTCAATCAAGACACCGCCGATGTCAGCTTCTCCCAGCCGCAGCGGTCGACTTCACCGGGTCAGGCAGTGGTCTTCTATCAGGGCGAGGCGGTCTTGGGCGGGGGAATAATAGAATACTCAGAACTCGCATAAGGAGGGTGAGAGATAAAAAGTCCCCTTACGCCTTCTTTCTCCGAAGAACGAAGGCTTGCGGCACAGGGTTATCGCTACATCGCCGGCATCGATGAAGCCGGCCGTGGTGCTCTGGCTGGCCCCGTGGTTGCCGCCGCCGTCATCATGCCCCACCACCCAATTGGGCACTGGGTAGAACAGGTAAGGGACAGCAAGCTCCTAAGTCCCGATAAACGCGACTACCTGTTCCTCTATATTCAAGAGGCGGCTATCTCGCTGGCGGTGGGTGTAATCTCCCACGAAATTATTGATACCCAGAATATTCTTAAGGCAACGCGGTTGGCGATGAAGCAAGCTGTAGACCGCCTGTCACCGCCGGCCGAGATGCTGTTGATAGACTATCTGCGATTGCCCGAGATACCGCTACCCCAAAAGGGCATAGTCAATGGCGACCGCCTCTGCTTCTCCATCGCCTGCGCTTCAATAGTGGCTAAGGTAACCCGTGACCGTTTGATGATAGAGCTGGATAGCGTCTATCCCGGCTATGGTCTGGCACAACACAAAGGCTACTTGACGAAAGAGCATTTAATCTGCCTCAACAGACTGGGCCCGGCACGCATCCACCGCACCTCGTTCCAGCCGGTAAAGGGAATGACGGACTTATGAAGATGGAACGCAGAGACATCGGCCGGCTCGGGGAAAAGCTGGCTCAGGACTTCCTCAAGGAACGGGGCTTTCGCATTATAGATACCAACTATCGCTGTCCGGAAGGCGAAATTGATATCGTCGCCCGTCACCATGACTACCTTGTCTTCATCGAGGTAAGAACGAAAACGAACCCTGTATTCTGCAGTCCCGAAGAGTCGGTTACCCAAACCAAGAAAAGAAGGCTAATAGCTACCGCCCAGCACTACCGGCAGAGCCATGACCACCTGCCTGCATCGTGGCGTATTGACTTTGTGGCCATAGAGCTGAACCATAAGGCAGAGCCACTACGCATCGAACTGATTGAAAACGCCATTACTGATGACTGAGCCCTTGTTTACCCACCAGGCCCGTTGTGCTAAAATTAGTCATCTCTCTTTAATTCAACCATACTCAAATAAACGCTGAGTTATAAGATGGCTTCATCACAGATAACATCGAACCAGTCACTGCGTATTATTGATGCCAATCTGAACCGCATTGGCGAAGGTCTTCGCCTTCTCGAGGATATGGCTCGTCTACTGCTGAACAACGCTCCCCTTGCCAGACAGCTTAAAGCAATGCGGCACGAACTCGAGGTCGGAGACCTGCCGCTCAAGAAGCAGCTCCTTCAGGCACGCAACGTCGAGGGCGATGTCGGTATTAATATTGAAGTCCCGGAGCAGTTAACGGAGAGAGACCTGCCGGCAACGGTTATAGCCAATACCAGAAGGGTTCAGCAATCACTGAGGGTCATCGAGGAGATGGCCAAGATTCCCAGCATCAACCTGGAGACGGAGAAGTTCAAGAAAGCCCGCTTCAGCCTATACGCCATAGAGCGGGAGCTTATATCCCGGCTCCTGCGAAGGGACAAGGTAGAGCGCATATCCGGGCTGTACGCCGTCATAGATACCAATTTTCTAAAGGATATCATCCATATTGATGTAGCATCCCAGTTAATCGAGGGCGGAGCCAGGGTAGTCCAACTGCGTGACAAGACTACGCCCAAGAATGAGTTGCTACCCATAGCCCTTGAATTAAAGAGCCTGTGCGCCCGGCATAATACCCTTTTTATAGTGAACGACTACCTTGATATCGCCCTAGCCGCCGATGCTGACGGTTTACACATAGGGCAGGAAGACCTGCCGCTAATGTCTGCCCGCCGGCTATTGCCGATGGACAAAATCATCGGCTGTTCGGTAACTACCGTAGACCAGGCTATTTCCGTCGAGGTCGAAGGCGCCGACTATATTGCCGTCAGTGGCATCTACCCCACTACCTCCAAAGAAGCGGTAGAGGTGGTTGGGCTGGAGAGACTGCGCCTCATCAGGAGCAAGGTAAGACTGCCCGTAGTTGCTATCGGCGGTATTACCCGTGATAATGTAGCCGAGGTAATGACTGCCGGCGCCAGCTCGGTGGCGGTTATCAGCGCCCTGCTGGAAGCCAAGTCCCCCGGCAAGGCAGCCCGACAGATGGTTGATATAATTGACAGGCAAAGGTAACGGAGTGGTAGATAACCTGGACTCAATCGCCGGTAAAATCAGGCAGGACTTTTCAGCCAAGGATGCCGCCAGAGAGAAGGCTCTGCCCCTGTGCCGGGAAGCCATACGCTATTCGGGCAACGCCATCCGCGCCGTCCACCGCCAGCAGTTCGGCCAGGCCGGGGAAATGCTGGCAACAGCTGGCAAGCTTCTCAAAGAAGCGGAGCAGAGCATTGCCGCCAGCAGTGAACTGCGCAACACTGGCTTCTTACGGGACGCCCAGAAGGAGTTCGCCGAGGGCAGTATCACCATAGCCCTGATAACGGGGAAAAAGCTCCCCGACCCCGACGAGCTGGGAACTGATTATGCCGCCTATCTCAACGGGCTGGGGGAGGCTGTCGGTGAGCTCAGGCGCTATCTGCTGGACAGCCTGAGAAGGGGCGACCGCTCGCGGGGGGAAGAGCTACTGCAGGCTATGGATGATATCTATAGTACACTGGTTACCATGGACTTCCCCGACGCTATAACCGGCGGATTACGCCGCACCACCGATATGGTTCGTGGTGTCCTGGAAAGGACACGCAGCGACCTGACGCTGACAATTCAGCAAAAGGAACTGGAGAAGAAACTGGACAGCTTCAAGAGAAAAATCCAGTAGTTCGATATAAAGGAGGCTTAAAGATTGGACCCGATAATATTTGCCGTTTTATCCGGAGTTTTAGCACTCGGTATAGCCGTTGCTATGGCTTTCTATGTGCTGAAACAGTCCCAGGGCTCACAGAAAGTAAGGGAGATATCAGCCGCCATTAAAGAAGGCGCCCTGGCTTTCCTGGGGCGGGAGTACCGTGTGCTGGCTGTATTCGTGGTACTGGTAGCCATCGTTCTGGGGGTGGTGCCTGCTCTCGGCTGGCTGGTAGCCCTGGCTTTTGTCTTTGGCGCTATCTGCTCCGGTCTGGCCGGTTTTATCGGTATGAGCATCGCCATCAGGGCCAATTCCAGAACCGTCGCCGCCACCCAGCAGAGCCTCAACCACGGACTGAGAGTCTCTTTCCGCAGTGGCGCCGTTATGGGCATGTGCGTCGTCGGCATCGGCATCCTCGGGCTGAGCATCCTCTATTTCGCCTTCGGCAACAACCCTGATTTTCTCAAGATTATCCCCGGCTTCGGCTTCGGCGCTTCCTCGGTAGCCATCTTCGCCCGGGTCGGCGGGGGTATCTACACCAAGGCGGCTGATACCGGTGCCGATATAGTGGGCAAGGTGGAGAAGGGAATCCCGGAAGACGATCCCCGTAATGCCGCCATTATCGCCGATTTCGTCGGCGATAATGTCGGCGACGTCGCCGGCATGGGCGCCGACCTGTTCGAGTCCTACGTCGACTCCATCATCGCCACTATGACGCTGGGAATGATAGCTGCCTTCTCGGCCACGCTGGGCAAATCCCTGGTGCCCGATATGGCTACCGCCTGGTTTATCCCCATTCTGGTAGCCGCCGGCGGTATCGTAGCTTCCATCATCGGCATATTCCTGGTCAGGGTCGGGGAGAAGCTGGAGATGAAGGCGTTGCTGAACGCTCTGCGCCGTGGCACTTTCTCGGCGGCAGCTCTAACTGCCGTCTTCTCCTTCCTGGTCGTCTACTTCCTGAAAGCTGATATAGGCATCTTCTGGGCTATTCTAGTCGGTCTCATTGCCGGTGTTCTCATCGGCGAGAGCACCAATTTCTTCACCTCCTATGTTTATAAGCCGACCCTCCAGATTTCCAAAGCCTCCCAGACCGGAGCCGGGACAAACATCGTCAGCGGTTTTGCCAACGGCCTGATGAGCACCTTACCTCCGGTCATTCTGATAGTAACTGCCATTATGGTGGCTCACTACTTTGCCGATGTCTATGGTGTGGCTATTGCCGGGGTCGGCATGCTGGCTACTCTGGGTATTCAAGACGCCACCGATGCCTATGGGCCGGTGGCTGATAACGCCGGTGGTATTGTTGAGATGGCGGGACTGCCACCGGAGATAAGGCAGCGGACTGACGCCCTGGACTCACTGGGTAATACCACGGCCGCTACCGGCAAAGGTTTCGCCATTGGCGCCGCCGGGCTGACCGCTTTAGCCTTACTGCTCGCCTATGCCCTAGCCTATAGCCAGGCAGTGGGGATTGAGCTCGCCGATTTCCTTGCCAGCATCAGCCTGCTTGACCCACATGTTATTGCCGGGCTCTTCTTGGGAGCGGCACTACCGGCTATCTTCTGTGCCATGACCCTGAATGCCGTGGGTAGGACCAGCTTCTCCATAGTCAACGAAGTCCGCCGGCAGTTCCGCGAGATAAAAGGGCTAATGGAGGGAACGGCTAAACCTGATTACGCCAGATGTGTCGACATCTGCACCAGAGACTCCATAAGGCAGATGATTGCCCCGGGTATAATAACTATAGTCTCACCGGTTGTTGTCGGCCTGGTGCTGGGGCCACTGGCTCTTGCTGGCTTCCTGGTGGGAGCCATCATCACTGGCTTCATCCTGGCGATTACTTTCTCCAATGCCGGCGGCTCGTGGGATAACGCCAAGAAATGGATAGAGACCGGCGCCTACGGAGGCAAAGGCTCAGAGGCTCACAAGGCGGCCGTCGTCGGCGATACAGTGGGCGACCCGATGAAGGATACCGCCGGGCCATCGCTGAATATCATGATAAAGCTGATATCTATAATAGCCCTGGTAATGGCGCCGGTGCTGGCTAACTTCGCCGGTCTTATCTAGGGTTTTAAATCAGAAAGGGATTACCCCGGCGCTCGGCTCCGATGGTTGTTTCAGGACCGTGCCCGGGGTAAACTTCTATATTGTCATCCAGCACCATCAGCCTGTTACGGATGCTGTCCATAAGCTGTTCATAGCTGCCGCCGGGAAAATCAGCCCGGCCAATGCCGTAATGGAACAGGGTATCGCCGCTGAATAATACCCCCTCCCCCAGCAGGCAGATGCTACCCGGGGTATGACCCGGTGTATGGATAACGTTAAAGCTAAGCCCGCCGATAGTTATGATGTCGCCGTCATTAAGCAGTCTGTCCGGAGCTGGTGAGGGATGGTAGGGAATACCCATGAAAATACTCAGAGACCGGTCGTTCAGCGTTGCCACATCATTGGCGTAAATGGCAACATCGGCGCCGGTAGCCTCTTTAACCTCTCTCAAAGCACCGATATGGTCGAGGTGGCCATGAGTTAGCAAGATATATTTTATGTCAAGTCCAAGTTGCTCGACCCTACCCAGGATTTTACCGGCTTCGTCGCCGGGGTCAATTATCATCCCCTGCCCGCCAGCCTCTGAGCCGACGATATAGCAGTTGGTGGCAAATGGACCGACCTCAAGCTTTTCGATAATCACTATCCTCTCCGTAATACCATCTACGGTGGTTTAAGCAAGTCTGCTATTCTAACATCAAGCCGAGCCGAAGACAAGGAAACCACGGCCATCCCTTTGACATCCAAAGCCAAAACTGATAACTTTTATACCAATGACGATAATCCTGATTGTAAGTCTGGTTTTTATCTTCGGCCTGGGCCTAGGAACAGTCGTTTTCTGGTTCTTCTATAAAAAAATGACTAAAAGCGAGAAGCCGGTTACTAGGAAAGCTGTCACCTATAGCCTGACCTTCCGCTGGAAATACATCCTGCTACCGGTTGCCCTTTTACTGCTAGCCGTAGTCTTGGGCGCTATCTTCTATCCCCAGCTCACAGATGAAGTAGCCTACCGCTTCAACCTCGACGGCTCGCCCAAGAGCTTGCTCAGCCGGGAAGCCATTGCCTCGCTGACGCTGATACCCCAGTTCATCCTTGCCCTGGTATCCGCTGCCACCGTCTGGGGGATAATAAGATTAAGCCGTTCCTCAGGGCAGGCAGAGGGTGCTATAAACCCGGAGAGTCTGGTACTCTTCATGGGCAATATGCTTGCCCTGCCCCAGATTGTTATCGGTTTTGTAATGCTCGATATTTTCAGCTACAATGTCTACAGCCGGCACCTGATGCCCTTATGGCTCTTTGCCCTGATTGCTATGGCAATAGCTATCGTTGTACTGACAGTATTCTTCGTCCAGATAATCAAGCGCTCTCGTCAGGGCGGTTAGTAGTGCCCAGCATAAGCTATAGGGAGTAATAACCTTGAGCCAACTGCTATCAAACCAGGATAAAATGGAAAAGCTGGTCTCCCTCTGCCGCCGACGCGGTTTCATCTTCCCCAGCAGTGAAATCTACGGCGGCTTATCCAGTTGCTGGGACTACGGGCCGCTGGGTGTAGAGCTGAAGCGCAATGTCAAGCAAGCCTGGTGGCAGGCTGTAGTCCAGAAGCGGGACGATATGGTCGGTCTGGATACCAGCATCCTGATGCACCCCAGGGTCTGGGAAGCCAGCGGCCACCTGGAAGGCTTCTCCGACCCGCTGGTGGAGTGTAAAAGCTGTCACCTGAGATGGCGCGCCGACGAGCTCAAGGGCGATGTCTGCCCGTCGTGCAGTGGTGAGTTGACCGAGCCCAAACAGTTCAACCTGATGTTCAAGACCTTTATGGGCCCAGTGGAAGACGAAGCCAGCGTCGTCTACCTGCGCCCCGAGACGGCACAGGGAATCTTTGTCAACTTCCAGAACGTGGTCAACACCACCAGAAAAAAGCTGCCCTTCGGCATCGCCCAGATAGGCAAGTCCTTCCGCAACGAGATTACCACCGGCAACTTCATCTTCCGCAGCCGCGAGTTCGAGCAGATGGAGATAGAGTTCTTCGTCAAGCCGGGGACGGACAAGCAATGGTTCGACTACTGGCTAAAGGAGCGTCTCGACTGGTATCTGGAGCTGGGCATTAAAAAGAAAAATCTGCGACTGCGCCAGCATACCAAGGGAGAGCTGGCTCACTATGCCCGGGAATGCTATGACATTGACTACCTCTTCCCCATGGGCTGGTCCGAGCTGGAGGGAATCGCCAATCGCGGTGACTTTGACCTGGTGCAACATGCCAAAGCCAGCGGCAAGAGCCTGAGCTACCTGGACGAAGAGAGCAACGAGCATATCGTGCCCTATATCATCGAGCCATCGGCCGGGGTTGACCGCTCCGTGCTCGCCTTCTTATGCGACGCCTATGACGAGGAGCCGGATAAGGACGAGATAAGGGTGGTGCTCCACCTGCACCCGGCCCTGGCTCCCTACAAGGTAGCTGTATTGCCCTTGAGCCGCAAGGAGCCGCTGACCAAGGTAGCCGAAGAGATATACGCCGACCTGCGCCAGTGCTGGATGGTAGGCTACGATATCGCTCAGAGCATCGGCCGCCGCTACCGGCGGCAGGACGAAATCGGCACTCCTTATTGTATAACTATCGACTTCCAGTCGCTTGAAGACAAGCAGGCCACCATCCGCGAACGCGACAGTATGAAGCAGTTACGCATTCCCATCAGCGAACTAAGTAACACCCTTGCCGCCAAGCTCAGCGGTGAAGCCTTTGAGATTCTACCCCCCGGCGGCAGCTACTGGCTGGGTTTTTAGCTGTTTTACAAGAGATGGGGGGCGGGATGACTCAAACTAAAAATCTGCTCGGAGGAGAAGAGACCGAATGAGAGAACTGGATAGAATTGAGTGGCAGGCTTTGCCTCTCAGGGAGGCATATCAGTTTGGGGTTCAACACGGGCTTGAAAACGAAGTTTCTACCATACGAGATATGGAAATCGAGTGGGATCTTTCGTATTCATCCAGCCTCCGGCGCGGCTTTATTGTGAAACTATTTAAGGAGAAGGGAGTGCTGGAGGCTTTTAAGGAGACCTGCTGGGAAAATGGAAATACCCCAGATGGAGAACGGCGTATACGCAGGTATCTTAGAATCAAGCAGCAATATGAGGACTTCTTGTCTTATGGTCAGCATCCCGAAACCGAGGAGCAGGAAACTGTTTTCGAGCAAGAGTTCGCATATGAATCTGACCTTCGGGATTTTCTTGCCGAGCATCTTAATGTTATTGAGCCAGGTCTTGGTTTATATCAGGATGAGAAAGGGAATGGGGTTGAGTACGCGGTTGAAGGGGGCCGCATTGACATTCTTGCTAAGGAGCGAGGTGGAAGATTAGTCGTGATAGAACTCAAAGTTTCTAGGGGCCGCAATCCCACTATTGGTCAATTACTTTACTACATGGGATGGGTTGATAAGAACCTATCGGGATCAGGTAAGAGCAGAGGAATCATTGTCGCCAAAGAGATTTCGGACGGCCTGTGCCTTGCGTGCCAACGTGTTCCCGACGTGTCACTTTACAAGTATGCTTTATCTGTCACCACTACAAGGGTCTACCCGCCTGCTAGATAATACTCTACACTCTAGGCTGGGTAGTCTTTCGCTCTGTGCGTTAGCCCGGGGAGTTCAAGAGGGGGCTTCGCCCCTCTTAAAAACCCATTCCCCCTTCCCCTCATCAAGGGGAAGGGGGAATAGTTAATTGACGACAACGTAAGGCATCTGTCTCAATACCTTTGTGGTACACCTTATGGGGACAGATCACAAATCCATTAAACAATGAGAGGTGATATAATAATATCAATTGGAAATATGAATTATGAATGATAAAATTGAGAGACAATATGTGGAAAGACTGTTGGTGTTATTGTGAAAGTACTTCTTATTTTCCCTCCATTTTGGATTCCCTACAGGCCTTACTTGAGTTTGCCGTCGCTTTCCGCCTATTTAAAAAGCAATGGCATCGATGTAGTTCAGAAAGACTTTAATATTGAAGCCTATGACATACTTATGTCGAAGAACTATCTTAAAGACCTGAAAGGACAGCTACAGAATCGATTCGATATAATTGATTCAAAAAATAGTCTTACACCTGGAATAGAACAGGAATATTACCATGACCTCTTTAAAGCCAAATCCAGCATCACATATATTGCTGAAAGAATTGATGAAGCCAAGAGAATATTCGAGGATAAAAAGGCTTTCTATGATATCGATAAATTGACTGATGCCAGAAACATCTTGAAGCAGGCGCAGGCAATCATCTCGACAGGGTGTTTTCCCACAGGTCAAGATTTGGTTTGGCCTCTCAATATGCGGCTTCAGAGGTCTCTATCAGATATTAAGAGAATCACGCAAAATAGAACTGAAAATCCATTTTTAAAACTCTATAAGAGCCATTTACTTTCTTTTATAGAAGAGCAAGACCCGGATATTATCGGCATATCGATTGCCGGTGATAGCCAGTTTATCCCTGCGCTTACTCTATCACGCTTAATAAAATCGTCTTATAAAAAAGCGCATGTGGTAGTCGGAGGGTATGTCATTACTTTACTCTCGGATATACTGGGGAAATATGAGGAATTATTTACTGATTTCTTCGATAGTGCTGTGCTTAACGAAGGGGAACGCCCTTTACTGGAATTGGTAGAGCATATTTCACGGGGACAGGATTTGAAAGGTGTTCCCAACCTTATTTACTATAATAACGGTAAAATATGTGCCAACGATGTTCTGCCATCTGTAGATATAAATGCACTCCCAACCCCGTGTTTCGAAGGTATGCCACTCGACTTATATCTAAGTCCAGAACTAGTTCTTCCTATCCTTGCATCAAGGGGGTGTTACTGGGGCAAGTGTGCCTTCTGTTCACATAATGAATCCTATGGATGGCATTATCAGAGCCGGGACGCAAACAAAGTTGTTGATGATATGCAAGAATTATCACAAAAGCATGGAGTATCTCACTTCGCCTTCTCTGATGAAGGCATATCTCCGAGTTCGATTAGCAAGTTGTCGGATGAACTTATTAAGAGAGACTTCGAATTCAAGTGCTCGACTAATATAAGGCTGGAACGTCAATTTACACCGGAGCTTTGCGATAAGATGTTCAAGGCAGGCTTTAGGCTATTGTACTTGGGGCTCGAATCTGGATGTAATCGCATCCTTGATCTAATGGAAAAAGGAACAACCAAGGAAATAGCTGCCAAAGTATGTAAAAATGTTTATAACGCAGGTATTTGGAATCACTTATATACCTTTTTCGGTTTTCCAACCGAGAGTAGGGCGGAAGCCCAGGAAACCATCGATTTTCTACTCTTCCACAAGAATATAATACACTCTTTTAACATCGCCAATTTTCTCCTTAATAAAGGGGCGTCAATAATGAAATGCCCCAAACTGTTTGGAATTATAGAAATCGATAAAGGGCCGGCACCCGATTTTGCTCTAGCATATAACTACACAGTGGCTTCCGGATTGACATATAATGAAGCTCTGGAATTAAGTAATATTTACCGTGAAAAAATAATTAAAGAATATGATAATAAACAGGTATTTAAACTGGATTATGAGGAGATACTTTTATATTTATCTCGTTTCGAAAACGATATTTCCTTCCTGAGAACATCTACCAGAGAGAAAATTACGAAGCCGCAACACACCAAACAAACTACACGCAAATCAATACCAAGAATAAAACGCGACGTCGTATTGGATAAACTTCACTTCAATATACTGGATATCGCAAAGAACATTACTAATAACAGAAGGGAAATCGTCTATCCTTATACAATATCCCTTATATTTGATCCTGTTTCTAGCGAGATAGTCTCTATTAATCCGTTAATCATGGATATTATTACCCTTTGTAATGGAAAGAGAAATATACAAAATATTGCCTACAAATTAACCGATAAATACGATGGCCCAAGGCTAAAGATAGAAGAGGACTGTGTTACATTCCTAAAATCTCTGGAAAGGGGAGGATATATTGTCTTCTAGTGTACTACAATCAAATAAGTTGTAATGGTCTAGATTCCATATGGTAGGTCAAACCGTATCTATAAAATTATACAATAGCTTGTATCGTGCAATCCGATAGTTAAAAAAGAGAGGTTCTCATAGTTCATTTGTAAGAACCTCTAAAATTAACGAATCTAAGTATATTTGGCTAGCTCTCACCAATTGAAAATCTTAGTGCCGCATATAGGGTAAATACCCTGGTTACCGGTTTCTATATCGAGGCACTAGAAGAGGCGTTTAAGAAAGGCAGGCTTGAGATATTTATCACCGAGCTATAGCGGTCAATTTACCAGCAAGAGCTTTAACAGCCTTTTAAGGCGGAACGGGGTCAGGATAAGTATGTATGGCAAGGGAAGCTACAACGACACCCTGTTTATCGAGAGGTTATGACGGACGGCCTACGTCCAGTGTATGGGCCTTATGTCTTCTTGAGGATTAAAACGCCGACTGGGCACCTAGCCACGCACTCTAGGCAAGACTCGCATTTTGACTCATTGCTAAAGAAAGCGATTTTTATACCATAACCCCTCTCGACGAAGTAAAGACAGCTTGTCCCAAAAAAGTCTTCGCAGGTTTGCACGCAGATTCCGCAACGAACGCATTTATTAGGGTCATAGTCAAGACAGGGATTTAAAGTCTCCATTGGAAGTTCTTCTTTGGGTGGCCTTAAACGCCTTACTCGTCGCCTATCAATGCGAAGGTTGGCCATTATCTTCTGTAGCTCACATCGCCCGCTGCTGGGGCAGCCCCGACAACTGGCATGATGATCCACGATGAGGAGTTCAACAATGGGACGAACCGCCTTGTCAACGTTAGCGCTACAAGTCCTGATCTCCATCCCATCCTCTGCGAGTGTCCGGCAAGCCAGAACCAGGTCACCATCGTTAACCTCGACCGTGCACAACCGACAAGCACTCCTGGGTTCTAAACTGGAATGATAGCAAAGATGCGGAATATAGATATCGTTCTCTAAGGCTACTTCCAGGATGGTTGCGCCTTTATCGGCAAAGACCTGGCGACCGTCGATAGAAAAGCAAATCTTATCCATCAGTCAGCCCTGCTTTAACGAGGGCTTGACATACCCCCGCCGGGCATCGTTTTTGGTTGATATGAGCTTCATATTCATCGTGAAAATAGCGAAGGGTAGTCAACACTGGATTGGGGGCAGTCTTCCCTAGGCCGCAAAGGGAGGTGCACACCACCATCTCACTGAGTTCCAGAAGCACATCGATATCCTCTGGCTTACCCCTCCCTTGGGTAATATCATCCAGAATATCAAACATTTGCTTTGCCCCGAGGCGGCAAGAAAGGCAGTGACCGCAGAACTCCCTCTGAGTAAAATCAATGAAATAGCGAGCCACGTCAACCATACAGGTATCCTCATCCATAACTACCATGCCACCTGAGCCCATTATTGAACCGACAGCAGTCAGCGAATCGAAGTCAATCGGCATATCAAGGAGACTGGCGGGCAAGCACCCTCCCGACGGTCCACCGGTTTGTGCTGCCTTAAACGCCTTACCGTCGGGAATACCACCGCCAATGTCATAGATAATCTTGCGTAGTGTCATCCCCATGGGTATTTCTATAAGCCCGGTATTATTCACCTTGCCGGCAAGGGAGAAAATGGCGGTGCCTTTGCTACTCTCCATACCTCGGCTGGCAAACCAGCGTAAGCCGTGGGTGACAATAACTGGAATATTGGCGAAAGTTTTAACGTTGTTTATGTTGGTTGGCTTTCCCCACAAGCCGGCTTCTGCCGGGAATGGCGGCCGCGGCCGGGGAGTGCCTCTTTCCCCCTCTATAGAAGCCATCAGTGCGGTTTCTTCGCCGCAAACAAACGCACCGGCGCCTTCCCTTATTTCAATATCAAAGTTAAAACCCGTGCCCAGTATATCCTCACCCAGCAGGCTATGCTGCCTCATCTGGGCAATAGCAATTTTAAGCCTTTTTATGGCCAGCGGGTATTCAGCCCGGATATAGATAAAGCCACGGCTGGAGCCAATAGCATAAGCCCCTATAAGCATTCCTTCAAGCACTGAATGGGGGTCGCTCTCAAGAAGTGAACGGTCCATATAAGCACCCGGGTCGCCTTCATCGGCATTACAAATCAAGTATTTAGGAGAGCCTGTTGCCTGCCGGCATAGTTTCCATTTGATGGCGGTTGGGAACCCGGCTCCACCACGCCCTCTTAAACCGGCTTTTTCTACTTCATTGATTATCTCTTCCGGCGGACTGCTTAAAGCCTTCTGCAAACCCTTGTAGCCACCCCGGGCAATATAATGCATTATGTTTTCCGGGTTAATAACACCGACATTCCTGAGAGCAATACGTACCTGGTATTTCATGAAATCAAGTTCAAATAGGTTGGGTATGCCATACTTTTCTTCGCCCCAGATACCGAGTGCGAGATCCGGACGAGGGTTATCTTCAACAATATAGTCTTTTAGAAGCTCGGTAACTTTATCAGCATTCAAGCCATGATAACAGATGCGGGGTTTTCCCGGTTTAATAATATCAACCAGCGGCTCACAATAACACATTCCCAGACAACCGGTCTTGTGAACCCGGGCGTCTATGCCACTCTGGTTCAGCGTGGATTCTATGGCTTTACTTATAGATAAAGCGCCGGAAGCCTCGCCACAGGTAGCCATGCCAACAAATATCTGCGGTCTGATAGGGTTTATTACCTCCAGCCACTCCTTTTCAGCTTTTTCCCTGAGATCTGCCAGGCTCATTCGACACCTCCGATAAAACCACCGGCATTATCCGGGCTTACCCGGCCACGAAATTCATCATTTACCATCTCCTGGCTATCTCCTTCCCTAGCGAAGCGACAACCTGTTCTGTTCCCCATGAGACGCAGGCCTTTCCCTGGCAAACGAGAGGATTATACCCTCTACTGGCCATGTCCATCTCTAACACCCGAGGCTCCGAAAAGCTTCCTCACCTTGTCGGTGTTCAGTTTCCCGTGGACCTCGCCATTAACGGTGAGGCAGGGTGCCAGGGCACAGCAACCAATACAGGCAACGGAGTCCAGGGTGTACTCTAGGTCAGACGACGTTTCTCCTTCCTTTATGCCCAACACCTCCTCTAGCTCCCGCAAGATATGGGGACCATCACTTATATGACAAGCTGTGCCCAGGCAGACCATAACGTGATGTCTGCCTGGAGGCGAAAGCCGCAGCCTCCTGTAAAAAGAAGCTACTGAGTAAATATGACCTTCCGGCAGATTAAGAAAGTCTGCGATAAAAAGAATCGTCTCTTTCGGTAAATAGCCAAAATTGGCTTGAACCTCCAGTAAAACCGGGATCAACCCACTTTTATTACCGCGATAGAAAGACAAAATCTTGGCTATTCTTAAGTATTTAAATAGTGGTATCCCCATTGGACAATTGTATGTGCAAGTACCACAGTCGGAGCAATAGTCAATACCCAGTTTTTGGCAATCGTCATATAGGCCAGCTTTGGCGTACTTGAGCAGCAAAGCCGGCCAAAGACCCGTGTCACAGACCTCCAGGCACACGTTGCACCCGATGCAGTTCTGCTCTCCTACCGGTCCTTTACCAGCATCTACTTCCTTGTTTTTCTTGAAAAGTGAGAGTATTCCCGACATTTTATTCTCCGTTTCTTTAACCTAACCGATTCCCTTCGGGAATATTGACCTGCCCCCATAAGGTGTACCACTTGTTTAGTTAGAGTTACCGGTATTATAGCCTCAGGAGCCGGAGGTCTATAACCCAAAGAACTGTGCGGCCGAACACCATTATATTCCTTCCTCCACTCCTCAATCAATACCCTGGCCTCGGTTAATGTCGTAAATATCTCCCTGTTAAGAAGTTCATCCCTCAACCTCCCATTGAATGACTCAATATATCCATTCTCCCAGGGGCTGCCCGGTTCAATGTACAGGGTTTTCACTCCTAATCGATTGAACCAGCTTCTGATAGCTTTGGCCGTAAACTCCGGGCCATTATCAGAGCGGATATGTTCCGGTATTCCCCTGAGTACAAACAGGTTAAACAGCTGATCTATTACATCCTGGCAGGTAATACGTCGGCTAACCAGCAGTGCCAGGCATTCCCTAGTGTATTCATTGACCTGCCCCCCAAAAAGCAGTCCAGCTTTCTACATTCATCAATTACCTTTTCAATCAATAGCTTACCTATTCCCTGTCGACGATACTCTTTATCTACCACTAGCTCATCTAGAGTAGCACACGGTTTTGGATTTAAAGCTGTCTGGCGAGTATAAAATTGAGCAAAGCCTATAACCTTGCCACCTTTTTTAGCTACCAGCATATATGAGTTTTTAGTTTTGTATAGTTTATCTAATGATTGGGTCAATTCTTGGCGATTAATTCCTTCATTAGTGCGTAAAACGTCTATCAGTTCTCCCATTAGCTCTACAATAGCTGCCAAATCACTAATAGTAGCCAAAGTTATAGACACGGACTGGGACATAATTATGGCCACCTCAGGTGCTTTTATATTTAATATACTATGTTAACATTTAGCGTGCATTTTACAAAATAGTGTTGTGTCTCTATTGAGGTGAACCCCGTTAAACTGGACCAAATCAGGCCACCTGTTACATACTACTTTAGCATAATCCCTCGGGCTTTTATACCACAATGCTTGATGCAGCCTATCATTACAGTACCAGTCCCGATAGCTTTCCCACTCGGTTCTGGCTTCAGCCAGGCTGTTGTATTCATTGCGGTATAACTCCTCCGTCTTGTAACTGCCGAAGAAGGACTCTATATAGGGCTTATCTTCAGGACACTGCGCCACCGCGTATTCCAATCTGACATTCAAAGTCCTGGCTGCCTCACGGAAGCTACGGGCAGTGAACTATGCTCCTCGGTCTACCCTAAGAGTTAGCTCATGATTATACGGCACCCGCCTACCAAAGCGGTTGAGCACGACTTTCTCCGGGGCTTCTACTGTCTCCAGGGCGCGACAGTGGTCAGAGAAGACGTCACCTACGATATTACGGTCATAGGCATCTAGCACAACAAACAAGTAGGCATTGGCGCTACTATTTGGATAATTTCGCCACTAACCCCAAAAAGTCCAATATGCACTGGACCCTTACAGGGTATTGACATACCATATATGTAGTGCTACACTTCCATAAGTTTGCTAGGGCACATACTATGAACATAATCGTACATATACAGATATTAGCCTCCTTTAAATGGTAATGAGGTAAGGTAATCGCCAAGGTTTAGCAGATATGCTTGAATCGGGAAATAACGGAGACAAAAACACCACAACCATAGCTATTTGGAAAAGCACCAAAGATAAGCTGGACAGAAATAAAGCCCCGGGTCAGTGCTACAACGGCTTTATTAGCCAGCTTGTTGATTTATGGGAAGGGGCTGAGAAAGAGAGAATATCTAGTAGTGCAGACTCTGCCGGGGGAAACCAGGGTGCTAAAGGGCTAGCAATTCACTATTAGCTTAAATTTCTCCTTTACCCCTCCCGTGTGGGGAACCCCGGCCGTAATCTATCTTAGCAGTAAGGTCTGCTAATTAAGAAGGTTATCAATTACTTGTCCATATACTACGGAACAGGAGGTGATGCCTATAAGAATAGAAAGTGAAGCATAGATAAAGTAAAGAATCTAGTAATAAAAAGAGGAATATATGAAAGAAGATAAAAAGAAAGAAAAAGGTGAAGTCTCCAGAAGAGACTTCCTGGTTGGAGCCGGTGCTGTCGTTACTGGTGTCGTTGGCGCTGGTATGCTGGCCGGCTGTGGTGGTGGCACCGAGACTGTAACTACAACCAAGACGGTATCCGTGCCAACAACAATTACCAAGACGGTAACAGAGGGTGGCGGTGGCGATGGTGCTACAGTTACCAAAACCGTTACTGCGACCACTACAGTAGGTGGAGATGGAGCAGTTCCACCGGCGCTGGAGCCTGAGAAAACATTCGTTGGACGAATAAATTGCGTGGCAGCCGTTGACGTTAAGAATGGTAAAATAATCAGGATGAGACCATTACACTATGATTCGAAGTACCCTGATCTCAAAGGCTATACGCTTACGGCGCGCGGCGTATCATTCACTCCGCCGGTGAAGTCGCTTTTAGGTGTTCAATCTATGTGCCGTAGAAAACGTACGGATTCACCCAACAGGATTCTCTATCCCTTACAGAGAGTTGACTGGGAACCCGGTGGCGACCCGGCTAAAATAAACCCACAGAACCGCGGCACGAGTAAGTACAAGAGAATCTCCTGGGATGAAGCAACCACCATAATAGCCAGCGAGATTGACAGGGTGGCACAAAAATATGGAACATCGGCACTCAGTTGTGTCTACAGTGGCGGTCACTCTGAAGGGCATAGTTTGCCCGGTACTCATGGAACCCAGGAAAGATTGCTGCGATATTATGCTGCCTCCGCGTATGATGGAGGAGTTATCACCAGCTCATCTGGGCGTTGTACCACCTCTTCAGGTGGTCAGCTGGGCGGACAATATGTTTTGGGCAGGACCTACGAAAGTGGTAGCGGCCTAATGATGGACTTGGCAAATAATGCAGGCATGCTCGTGGGTTGGGCGTTTAATGAGTGCCATAGTTGGTATGGTGGACTGATTAAGCCATGCGTCCTGCATTGGTTTAATAAGAAGATAGGAATACCAGTAGTGAATATCGGCCCCGAGGTGAATAAAACTGTAGGTATTCACACTGATAAATTTATCCCCATAATCAGCAATACAGATGCCACTCTTGCAGCGGCAATAGCCTATGTCTGGTTTGCCGAAGACTCCTATGACAAGGACTATATAGCCACCCATGCACACGGCTTTGACAAGTGGGAGGCATATGTTACGGGCACTGCAGCAGACGGTATCCCCAAGACACCTGCGTGGGCTTCAGCAATAAACGGTATACCCGAATACACCATCAAAGCCCTGGCCAGAGAATGGGCAAGCAAACCAACATCAATAGTATTTGGAAGTAGGGGGGGTGGTGCTAACGGTAGAACTATATACGGGGATAACGTGAACAGAATGCAGCTCTATCTGTTGGGAATGCAGGGATGGGGAAAGCCTGGAGTTCACCAGGTTACTGGCTACGTTGGTAGTACGGTTGGAGGAAGTGCCGGAGGTTTTGGAAGCGTAACAGGGAGGGATGTACCTGATGCAAACATGGAAGCAGAAACTGGAGTAAAGTACTCTACTACCGACCATGACATGCCATTAATTGCCAGGGACGACTGGGGTGATTGCATGTTGAATCCGCCTGTTAGCTGGTGGCCGTCCAATGACCAGTTTTACAAACGTACTTATCCTCAGCCAGGATTTTCTGAGGTACATTTAGTTTGGGCCACAAGCCAAACCTATCAAGCCAGCCGCTCCAATGGGAACTATGCGGTTAAAGGTTTCCAAAGCCCGAAATTAGAATGCCACATAACTCAGAACATGTGGCTGGAAGACTGCATGGTATATTCAGACATAATCTTGCCTATTGCCACCTTGCATGAATTAGTGGATATAAAGTCCACCGGCGATGTATGCGGTGTCTCTTTCATCGATGAAGTGATGGTTGAACCTAAAGGCGAAGCCAAGAGTGACCTTGAGGTGGCTTTACTGGTAGCCGAGAAGTTGGGCTTTCGTGATAAAATCCTCCCCGACTATACCAACTATGAAGAGTACAGTGAATCGAAAGTCAGAGAAGCTTATGATAATGGAGCGATTAAAGATAATATTAGCCTTGAAGACCTAAGAGAGATAGGATACTATGCCGTGGATAGAGACCCGGCATCAGCGGAAACCAAGCCCGCTATGCAGGAGTTCTACGAAGACCCTGTTGCGAATCCCTTAAGAACGACGACCGGTCTGCTTGAGTATGAATCGACGCTTTTGCTGGAAGGCTTTCCTGACGATGTGGAGAGGGCGCCGACGGCAACATACGTAAAAGGAGGCCCCGCTTCGGAAGGCTGGACCCACGATGAAGACCCTCACGGTGAAAAAGCCAAAACCTATCCTATTAGGATGGTATCGCAGACCTGTTCTTGGCTTCATCATTCACAGTACGTCGATGTACCGTGGACAAGGGAACTCAGAGGATATGTCACAGGTATTGACAATTATTCCTACGCACCAGTATGGATTAATCCGGTAGATGCTGCTGCCAGGGGTATAGTAGATGATGATATAATCAGAATCTACAACGATAGAGGCAGTGTCCTCGGTGGTGCTATAGTAACTGAAAAGGTAACGCAGGGAGCGATACGTATGGATAAGGCGGGAGGGAGTGATCGGCTATCCCCAGATATTAATAGAGGCGGCAATCCCAATTGTATAAATGTGAGGGCACCTATGCATTTCCATGGTTACGGTTTAGCCGCTCAATACTACCTGTGTGAAATTGAGAAGGTAACAGGTGCCATGTGGGATGAATGGCGCAGGGACTACCCAGAAGCATTCGAAAGAGACCATGATCCGCAATATGGCCCGCTCTTTAGCGGCTGGGTTGAAGGAGGTATGTAATGGCTAAAGTATTTATTAATAATGTTGCAGAGTGCATAGGATGCTACAGTTGTCAGCTTGCCTGCAAGGATGAACACTGCGGCAACAACTGGATGCCCTATGCCATGCCCCAGCCGGAAACGGGGCAATTCTGGAACAGGAAAGATGAGATTGTACGGGGGAAAATACCTCATATCAAGGTAGCCTACGTCACCACGATGTGCATGCACTGCGACGAAGCCCCCTGCATTACGGCATGTACACCAGGGGCGATATCCAAGAGGGATGACGGGCTGGTATGGATTGACCCCAAGAAATGCACCGGTCATCAGCTATGTATAGATGCATGCCCTTATGATGCAATTTACTTCAACAGTGACCTCAAACTGGCTCAGAAGTGCACCGGCTGTGCCCATCTGCTAGATAGGGGTTGGCCCATCACCGAGCCCAGGTGTGTTGATTCCTGTCCGAATAGAGCATTGTTGTTTGGCGAGGAGGCTGATTTCAGCGCCGAGATAGCCCAGGCCGAGATACTCCATCCCGAGTATGGCCTCAAGTCAAGGGTCTATTACCTGAACCTGCCCAAGAGGTTTATTGCAGGGACGGTGTTTGACCCCGGAACCCAAGAAGTGGTTATCGGTGCTACCTGCACCCTTTCAGGTGCCAGCAGCGCTACGACTGCCACCGATGGCTTTGGCGACTTCTGGTTTGAAGGCCTGGCGGTAGGCACCTTCTCGCTAACAATTGCGGCTGATGGCAAGACCAAGACGATAGACGCTATCAGCACTGAGAAGGACGTTAGTTTGGAGGATATAGCACTAACCTAGTAAATCTTACTTATATAACTAATCTTATGTTGGTTATATAGCTTGATGTCCTATTATAGAGGGTGAGGTTGGTTATTATCAAAACCTCACCCTCTATAATAGGTGATGAAAAGGAGAAAGGAGTAGTAGAGTATGGGTAACTATAGGGTTTGGCTGTTCCGTGTTTTGGTTTTAGTCAGCGCTGGCATGATGCTGTATACCTGGTTTCAACCTTGGTGGACAGCCTATATTGTCGAGCTGGATGTACAAGCAGTAACCATCTATCCGTATGGGATGGAAATCAATATGGGAGATTATCCTGAATGGTTA
>DAOUDM010000032.1:0-25650 GCA_034431095.1 Dehalococcoidales bacterium
ATTAATACTCCTTCCTTAAAGGGCGGCGGGTGGGAATAGATAACGGGAATAGATAAATAGAAGACAGAGAGATAGTTCAGCTTCTTAACCCATCCCTTTAATGGAACAACCTCTCCCCCTTTATCCCCCTCTCCTTACAAGGAGAGGGGGAGATATTATATTGGAGGGATTGAATCCCTCCAAACCTCCCGCTTTTATAAATACAAAGCCCCTCTTGTACACCCCTTATTACCCATATCTTAGAGCCCCTTGCCACCCTTTTTATAGGTACTCATTCGGTAGGGGGAGGGCTTGAGTCAGTATAAAGAACCCTTTTATCGGCTGGCTGGTTTTGTGATATACTTTTACTGTGCCAGCGTAGCTCAGTTGGTAGAGCAGCGCTTTCGTAAAGCGCAGGTCGCGGGTTCGAATCCCTCCGCTGGCTCCACGTTTGATTTAGAGGAGTGGAGGGCAGATGAGCCGATTTATAGATAAACTTAAACAGGCTTCCCAATCCGAGCCGCAGCCGATGGGTTTCAGGAAGGAGAAATCAGCCTCCAGACCAAGGCTACTGCTGGTAGCGGAGGTCGAAGCCGGTGCTGCCGCCGGGGTGGTGGTAGGGGCGGATGCCGTGCTGCTGGAGGGTACGGTTAAAAAACCGCCGGCAAAGACGGGCTTACCGGTGGGAATAAGGCTGTTTGGCAGTAAAGCCGGCAAGCTGGAGGGCATAGATTTCGTCGTCTTTACGCAGGAAATGCCCGTTACTATAGCCGGAGACAAAAAAACAGGCAAGGTGATGGCGGTGGAGGCTTCGCTGGAGATGGGTCTGCTGCGCTCGCTGGACGACCTGCCGCTGGACGCCTTGTTTATTATCGGCGACGGGGCACAGCCACCAATCGTTACCTGGCAATATCTGATGCTCTGCAAGCGCTTCGCAGCCATATCTGGCAAGCCGGTGCTGGCAGCTGTGTCGCCGCAGATAAGCGGCGATGAGCTGCAGCTGTTATGGGAGGTGGGTGTGGATGGGGTGGTGGTCGACGCTAAAACCGCCGGCGGCTTGAAAAAGCTGCGCTCGCTGATAGACGGCTTGACGCCGCCGTCCAAACGCAAACGTCAAAAGGCGAGGGCTATAGTGCCGCAGCTAAAAGAAGAGGCGGCACCGCTGATAGACGAAGACGAAGACGAAGAAGAGGAAGAAGAGGAATAGCCTCGTCAGTAAACGGGGCAGGGTAGAAGGTTTTAGCAGACCTTTATTAGGACAGGTTTGATTCAGGTTATCTACGGCTAGAGAACTGCCATGATTTCCCCTCGGTGATTATAGCCGGGGCGATTACCATCTCCGCCTGGTGTATTTCCTTGATATCGGCGGCTCCGCAGACCCCCATTGCGGTGCGAAGAGCCCCGATCAGGTTCTGACTGCCGTCGGTGACCGAGGTAGGGCCGAAGAGGATTTGTTCCAGCGTGCTGTTGGTGCCGACCTTTATTCTGGTGCCCCGGGGGAGAGCCGGGTGCGGGTGCGACATACCCCAGTGGTATCCCAGCCCGGGGGCTTCTTTAGTCTGAGCAAAGATAGAGCCGAGCATGACGGCATCGGCGCCGGCGGCAAAAGCTTTACATAACTCACCACCCTTACGGAAACCGCCGTCGGTAATTATGGGGACGTATCTGCCGGACTCGTTCAGGTATTCGTCTCTGGCGGCGGCGCAGTCTATAGTGGCGGTTATCTGGGGGACGCCTACTCCCAGCACCTCGCGGGTGGTGCAGGCGGCACCCGGCCCGACACCGACCAGGACGCCGGAGACACCCGTTCTCATAAGCTCCAGGCAAGTGTCGAAGCTGACGCAGTTACCGACAACAACCGGAATGGGCACCGATTTACACAGTTCGTCGAAGATGAGCCCGCGATAGCTCCTAGAGGTATGGCGAGCGGTGGTGACTGTTGATTGGACGACCAGGATATCAGCCCCGGCTTCGATGATTATGGGGGCAAAGCTTTTGGTATTGGCCGGGATTACCGATACGGAGCATATCGCTCCGGCTTGCTTAATCGACTGTATCCTCTGGCCAATGAGGTTTTCCTTTATCGGTTGGGAGTATATCTTCTGCAGCAAGGAGGTGACTTCTTCGTCAGGCGCTTGAGCGATTTCAGTCAGTATTTCCCGGGGATTGTCGTATCTGGTCTGTATGCCTTCCAGGTTGAGCACGGCCAGCCCGCCGAGCTGGCTCATGGCGATGGCAAAGTCGACATCGGTTACCGCATCCATGGCGGCGGCTACGATGGGCATGGCGAATTTGAGGTCGCCTATGGCGAAATCGATATTCGTCTGGTCGGGATTGATGGTCGTGTTGCCGGGGACGATGGCTACCTCGTCGAAGCCGTAGGCATGGCGCAGTTGCTTTGGTTGGGGCTTGGTCATTGATGCTTCTCCTTAAAAAGAAACTATAGCAAAGGCAATAGTTTTAAGTCAAGGAACTGGGGGAGCATTCTAAAAGTAGCATTTGGGAGGGGAGATGAGAACGAACCCCCTACTAAGCTTGAAGATGAAGTGATGGGGTTGCTGATAACCTTTATCCCTAGCAGCCCCATTCTCTGGTAGCTAACCAAGGATTGCCTTTATATCCTGGGCAGGTGTGGTTATTAGCTTCAAGCCGAAGGTATCTTGGAGTATCTTAAAGACATTAGGTGAGATAAATGCTGGTGGGCTTGGCCCGATGCGAATGTCCTTTATTCCCAGATGTAACAGGGTTAGCAGTATAGCCACTGCCTTTTGCTCAAACCAGGAAAGTATTATTGAAAGTGGCAGGTCATTTACTCCACAGTTGAAGGCTTTGGCTAGTGCTAGCGCCACCTGAATTGCTGAGTAGGCGTCATTACACTGCCCAATGTCCATGAGGCGCGGGACTCCGTCAATACTACCTAGGTCAAGTTTATTAAACCGGTATTTACCGCAGGCTAGCGTTAACACTATACTATCCTCAGGTAGCTGCTCTACAAACTCAGTGTAGTAGTTGCGCCCGGGCTTAGCACCGTCACAGCCACCGACAAGGAAGAAGTGCTTTATCTTGCCAGCCTTAACCAAATCAACAATCTTATCGGCAACTCCCAGGATGGCTGTGTAGTGGAAGCCGGTGGTTATAGTCTCGCCAGGCTTATCGGGCAGTGCGGGCAGGCTTTTGGCTTTATCAATAACGGGCTGGAAGTTACGCCCTTCTATATGTGTCACACCCGGTATCCCGGTAACGCCACAGGTAAAAAGGCGCTCGCGATAGGACTCTTTTGGTAACAGGACACAATTAGTATTGGCCAGTATTGCCCCGGGAAACAGGGTAAACTCATCCTTCTGTTTCTGCCAGGCACTGCCGTAGTTACCGACCAGGTGCTTGAATTTTTTGAGTTCGGGATATGCATGGGCCGGGAGCATTTCACCGTGGGTATAAATATTGATACCGGCTCCCTCAGTCTGCTTAAGGAGCTCATAGAGGTCAAGCAGGTCGTGGCCGGTTATTAAAATGCCGAGGCCGGCCTTGGTACCGGTAGAGACCGCAGTTGGCACCGGGTTGCCAAAATGGCTGGTATGTGCTCTATCAAGCATTTCCATGGTGCGCAGGTTCATCTCGCCGCATTTGAGGACAAGACTGACATAGCGGTTGGGGTCAAAGTTAACATTGGTAGCAGTGGAAAATAGGGCCTCATGCATAAAGGCATCCACTTCCTCATCCTTGGCGCCAAGTTGGCGGGCGTGGTAGACATAGGCGGCGATGCCCTTCAAGCCAAAGAGTAGGGTATCCTGAAGACTCTGGATGTCCTCATTCTTTTCACAAACGCCGACGACGGTGCATCCGGTACCCTTTGAAGTCTGTTCACACTGATAGCAAAACATTTTGTTAGCAACTCCTTACTGAAAATAATTAACTATTTGCGGCGGTCTTTTAATGTCACTTGCTCATAGGTTATTGCCTCCTTGTATTCTTGCCTTAGTTTGCTTTCGGTGGTGTGGCTGTGGCTTGGATTCCGTGACTTCGGTCAGGGTTATATTCTTTAGCAGCTTTACTGAAGTGTTTTGGAACTCCTCCAGTTTGCTTGAGACAGTGCACGATAAGCGCCTGGGACAGGTGCTATAGTCTAATAGACACTTTCTTACTGCCAGCGGTCCCTGGATGGCTTCTAACACATCAAGCAGGGTAATTTGCCTTGGCTTCTGAGATAATGTGAAGCCGCCATGAGGCCCCGTGCGTCTCTTAAGAAAACCTGCCTGGGTCAATTGTCTAAGTGTTTTGTAGGCAAAATCAATGGCTATGTATTCTGCCCTGGTTAATGTCCTTGCCGTAACCGGGGCCTTTTGGCCATTTTGGGCTATGTGGATTAGAGCGCGCATTCCGTAATCCGTCTCTTTATTTAGTATTGATATAATCTATATCAGACGTTTTATTTTTATATTATGGGTCACATCCGAGCAATGTCGGTGATGTATATATTGGACTATAATAGTCCAATATTAAATATTTGTCAAGCCCCGTTTTCTTTGTAGCACTGGGGCTTATCTACAAAATCTTTTAGCTACTGTGGACGAATAGCCAAGATATAAGTTATAATAGCTTGACCGGGGGAAGATTAAGGTCGATGCCTAACCTTTATGTCGTAGCTACTCCTATTGGTAACCTAGAGGATATTTCCTTGCGTGCTCTACGTACCCTGCGTGAAGTGAGGCTTATTGCCGCTGAAGATACACGTAAGACAAAACGACTGCTGGCTACTTATGACATTAAGACTCATATGACCAGCTATCATGAGCAGAACAAGCGGAGCAAACTGGGTTATATCTTGGGCCAGCTTGAGGAGGGAGATGTAGCTCTTGTTTCTGAGGCTGGTGTTCCGGGCATTTCTGACCCGGGCTATGAACTGGTTGTTGCCGCCAGCCAGCAGGACATACCGGTGGTGCCTATACCAGGCCCTTCGGCTGTTATCACAGCACTGTCTGTCTCCGGGCTGGCTACCGATAGGTTTACCTATATCGGTTTTCTGCCGCGCAAGTCCGGGGAGAGGCGGCGTCTTCTGGAGTCGGTAGATTCCGAGCCGGGCACCATTGTCGCCCTGGAAGCGCCTCACCGGCTGAGGCAGGCGCTGGAAGATATACTGCTTGTTCTCGGAGATAGAAGAGTTGCCATCTGCCGCCAGCTTACCAAGATGCACGAGGAAGTTTTCCGGGGAACGGTAACACAGGCTCTGGAATATTTCACCGAGCCCAGGGGTGAGTTCACCCTGGTTATCGAGGGTGAAAGGGAGAAGGCTAAGCCACAGCTAACCCCGGAGGTTGAGCGACAGCTGGAAAAGATGTATCTATCCGGGGCGACGGCTAAAGAAGCGGTCGCCAGTGTGGCTTCGCAGACCGGTCTATCGAAGAAAGAGCTTTACCGTGCCTGGCTCAAGCTATCATAGAATGTGAAAGGAGTTTGCCATGCGCCGAGGTTGTATGTCATTGGGAGAGGTTAAGTGCGACATTTGCCAGCGCACCATACCCTATCCCGAGCGTTACCTGGTGGTTGATGAAGAAGACGGGGTAGAGGTAGAGAAGGGAAAGACAGTCCACTACTGTATCGAGTGTGCCCTGCAGAAGGGTTACGCGCGCTATAAAGAAGAGAAGGGCGAGCGGATACTGACCTTTTTCCCGGAACCGGATATTAGCCTGGGCTAGATTTACCGGGGGGAAGCTCGTAGAGATTGATTATATTATGGGTGAGAGGATTTTTATCGGCGTTGCCTGGCCTTATGCCAACAGCCCGTTGCATCTGGGCCAGATTGCTGGTGCCTATCTGCCGCCGGACATATTTGCCCGCTACCACCGCACCAAGGGCAACGAGGTGCTGATGGTATCGGGCTCAGACCAGCACGGTACGCCGATAACCATCCGGGCGGAGCAGGAAGGGAAGACACCGGCTGAGATAGCCGGTAAATATCACCGGCAGTTCCTCGAGTCGTGGCAGGAGTTGGGCATTTCTTTTGACCTGTTCACCACCACCGGCACCGAAAACCACGCCCGGGTGGCGCAGGATATGTTTCTTACCCTGCTGAATAAAGGCTATATCTATAAAGATAAAGTCAAGCAGGCATTCTGTGCCCGATGCCAGCGATATTTACCTGACCGCTATATCGAGGGCACCTGCCCCCACTGCGATTATGGCGGCGCCCGGGGCGACCAGTGCGACCAGTGCGGTAAGCCGCTGACCCCGGAGGAGCTTGTTAAATCACGATGTGGCATCTGTGGCAATGCCCCCGAGTTCAGGGACTCGGAGCACTTCTTTCTCAGGCTTACCGCCTTTGAAGATAAGCTCTTGCCCTGGGTCAGGAAGCAGAAACACTGGCGGCCCAACGTGCTCAACTTTACCCTGCGCTATCTGGAGGAGGGGCTCAAAGACCGGGCGATTACCCGTGACATTAATTGGGGGATACCCCTGCCCCTTGAAGGCTTTCCCGGCAAGCGCCTCTACGTCTGGTTTGAGGCGGTTATCGGCTACCTCTCGGCAGCCAAGGAGTGGGCAAAGTCAGCCGGCGACGAGGAGAAATGGCGACAATTCTGGCAGGGTGAGGTCAAGAGCTATTACTTTATCGGTAAGGACAACATTCTCTTCCATACCATAATCTGGCCGGCGATGCTGATGGGCTACGGCGGCTTAAATCTGCCATACGATGTGCCGTCTAACGAGTACCTGACCATCGAGGGCAGGAAGCTATCCAGCAGCCGAAACTGGGCGGTGTGGTTGCACGACTATCTATCCCGCTATGACCCGGATCCGATGCGTTACCTGCTATCGGTAAACATGCCCGAGACCGGGGACACCGATTTCTCCTGGCGTGAGTTAGTCCGTCGTAACAATGACGAGCTGGTAGCTACCTATGGCAATCTGGTTCAGCGGGTGCTTACCTTCGTCTATCGCCGCTTTGATGGCTGTGTGCCTGCTCCCGCTGAGATTGATACTCGCAGTCGGGATTTGCTTGATAAAACCGAAGAGACCCTTAAAATAATGGATGGGCTTCTCTACCGCTGCCGTTTCAAGGAGGCGATAAAATCGGCTCTGTCGCTGGCTCAGGAAGCCAATCGCTATCTTGAGGAAAAGTCACCGTGGAAGGTGATTAAACAGGACAGACAGGCGGCGGCTACGGCACTGTATGTGGCGCTTAATGTAATCTCCGGGCTGAGGACGGCATTGTATCCCTTCTTGCCTTTCAGCTCGCAGAAGCTGCACCGGCTTCTCGGCTTTGACGGCAGTGTGGAAGAGGATGGCTGGCGGTTGAGGTTGTTGCCGCCGGGGCAGAAGCTGTTGCCGCCCGAGCCCTTGTTTGCCAAGCTGGATGAAGAACTGATTGCCGAGGAGACTGAGCGGCTGGGCAAGAGTATATAAAGAATATTGTTTGGAGAGCGAGTTTGCAGATAAAGGAAGTATATAATCTGGTAAAAGACGGGCTTACCGGCGTGGATGAGCAATTCCGATTGCTTGCCCGGAGCCAGAGTGAAAACTTTCCCGAACTACACGAGATGTTGAGCCATATTTTATCCGGAAGAGGCAAGGCGGTTCGCCCGTTACTGGCTCTGCATGCCGGTAGTCTGTACCACTATGACCTAAAGAAAATAATATATATGGCGACAGCCAGCGAGGTGATGCATATTGCTACCCTGGTTCATGATGATGCCATTGACAAAGCCAGTGTTCGTCGCGGCCAGCTAACGATTAGCAAGATATGGGGGATAGATAAAGCCATCATCTTTGGCGATTACCTCTTTGCCAAGGCGGCGGAATATGCGGTTGATACCGGAAGCCTGCGCGTGGTCAGGCTTTTTGCTCAGACCCTGGAAGCCATCTCCTGCGGTGAGCTGAAGCAGGGATTCAGCGCCTTTAACCTTGAGCAGAGCTATGACCAGTATATAGAGCGCGTTACCGGCAAGACGGCGTCTTTGTTTGCCCTGTCTACCAAAGGTGGAGCGATATTGAGCGATGCCCCCGAGGAGTCAGTACAGATATTGAGCGAATACGGCTTGAATCTGGGCATCTCCTTCCAGGTTGTAGACGATATTTTCGACTTAATTGGCACCGAGCAGGAGCTGGGCAAGCCGGTGGGCTCGGACCTGGCACAGGGCACCATCACCCTGCCGACGCTGATGCTTCTGGAGCGTTACCCGGAAGACAACCCGGTAAAGCGGATTTTCAAAAATGAGGGCGATAGGGAGAAAAACATCAAAGAGGTGATAGAGATGGTTCGTAATTCACAGATTGTGGACGAATGCTATCGGGTTGCCTCGGACTACAGCACCAGGGCGAGCCATAATCTTCACCGGTTGCCGGATACACCCAGCCGTCAGGCACTGTATACCATGGCCGAATACGTGGTCAAGAGGAAAAAATAGTAGCGACGGTGGCGAGGGCAATCCCGTCATTCGCTCTCAAAACAGGTGCCGTCCAGGTAGGTTTCCTTTTTGTGGGTGGGTAGCTCCTCCTTGAACTGGTCGATGGCGTACTGGCAGGCAGCAAAGCCCTCCTGACGATGAGCCGTGGCGATAGCAACAACCACGTTATTATCACCCACCTTGAGTTTGCCGATGCGGTGGACAAAAGCCATATCGTTTATTGGCCACTTATCTTTAGCGGCGTCGACGATATCTTGAAGCTTGGCCTCTGCCGTGCCATCGGCATCGCTGTATTCCACCGAAAGCACTGGCTTCCCACGTGAGGTATTGCGAATTAATCCTATGTAGGCGATGATGCCGCCGCTATCTTCGTTTCTGGTGCTGCTTATCACCTCTTCAATGTCAATTACATCACTGGTAATCTTGACCATTTAACACCTCACGGATAATCTTTTTAAGGCCGTGTTAATCGGGCTGTTTGTTGACTTTTAGCTCTATGGAGTAGCCGGGAATTGCTTGGGCTGGGGGACTATGCCGGGTACTTTCTTCGTTGTGGTTTTAGCCTTGGCTTTCTTATCTGCCGGTGCCGGAGCTGGCGTTTTCTTGGTCTCCTTTTCAATCGGGGTCATAGGCCCGGTAAATATCGTCTCCAGCACTTCGCCCTCAAGGGTCTCCTGGGCAACCAGCCTCTCCGCAATATAGGTCAGCCTCTGCCTATTATCAGCTAGGATACCCTTGGCTGTTTCATAGGCCTGCTCGATGATTTTATGAACCTCGTCGTCAATCATATCGGCTATCTTATCTCCGTAGTCCCGTTGTTCGGCGATTTCGCGGCCGAGGAAGACCATTTCCTGTTTGTTGCCGAAGGTTCGCGGTCCCAGCTTGTCGCTCATTCCGTATTCGGTTACCATCTTGTGGGCTAGATCGGTCGCCCGCTTTATATCGTCCGAAGCGCCGGTGGTGAACTCGTTAAAGATCAATTCCTCAGCGGCGTGTCCCCCCAGCAGGGTAGCCAGCATATCATTAAACTGGGACTTAGTCAGCAGGTAGCGGTCTTCGGTGGGTAGCTGGCGGGTATGCCCAAGGCTCATACCGCGGGCAACGACAGAGATTTTATGTACCGGGTCGGCATTGGGCAGCGTCTTGGCTACCAGGGCATGCCCGGCTTCGTGATAGGCGGTGATTTCCTTTTCCTTGGGGTTTATCTTGCGGCTCCTCCTCTCCGGGCCGGCTATCACCCGGTCTATGGACTCTTCAAGTTCTCCCATCTCGATAGCCTTCTTGTTGCGTCTGGCAGACAGAATGGCGGCTTCGTTGACCATGTTTTCCAGGTCGGCGCCACTGAAGCCGACCGTCTGCTTGGCCAGCGATTCCAGATTAACCGAATCCTCTAGCGGCTTACCCTTGCTGTGTATCTTAAGGATAGCAGTTCGGCCGATGATATCTGGCAGGTCGAGGACTATGCGCCGGTCAAAGCGGCCGGGTCGGAGCAGGGCGGTATCGAGTATATCCGGGCGGTTGGTGGCGGCAACGACGATGACGCTGGTATTGGTTTCGAAACCATCCATCTCCACCAGAATCTGGTTCAGCGTTTGCTCCCTCTCGTCGTGTCCGCCGCCGAGACCGGCGCCACGGTGGCGGCCGACGGCGTCGATTTCATCAATAAATATGATGCAGGGGGCGTTGCGTTTAGCCTGGTCGAAGAGGTCGCGCACCCTCGAGGCGCCGACGCCAACAAACATCTCGACGAACTCACTGCCGCTTATGGAGAAGAAGGGCACCCCGGCTTCGCCGGCTATAGCCCTAGCCATCAGCGTCTTGCCCGTGCCCGGCGGCCCTATCAACAGCATGCCCTTGGGGATGCGTGCCCCCAATGCCTGGAACTTCTCCCGCGACTTGAGGAAATCGACTACCTCCTGCAACTCCTGTTTGGCTTCTTCGACACCAGCGACATCATCAAAGGTTACTGTCGGGGTGTTAACCGAAAACATTCGGGCTTTGGAGCGACCGAAGCTCATCGCCTGGCTATTGGCTCCCCGTGCCTGGCTGAATAGAAAGAAAAGCAGAGCGCCGAAGATTAGCAGGGGCAGGAAATTGATAAGCACCCCTCCCCAGTTGACGCCTCCGGCCCCCTCTATCTCAACCTCCACTCCTTCAAGGATGAAACCCTCAATCTCGTATATACTGGAGGTGATTTCCTTGTACGTCAGATACTCGGTACCGTCGGTGGCGGTGATGTTGATGGTATCACTGCCGACCGAAATCTTGGCTATCTTGCTGTTCTGGGACATATCTATAGCGTCGCTTAGCGGTATTTCCTCCGGTTTTTGCCCCGATGATGGCAAAATAAGGGTGAAGAAGACCACCGCCACGGCGATGATAGCTATATAGATCAGAATACTGCGTCGCCAGTTTATTTTCATTCCCTGCCTCAACAGGCTGTTATTTCAGCCCGATTCACCTATATTATACCAGAAATAGCCATAAACATAAAAAGTGAGGTTCAAAGTCTAATAATATAACGATTCCAAAGCGGTTTGGTTAGTCTTTTTTATAGAAGTGTCTGATAGTTTTCCTTGAGCAGTAGAGCGTCCTCTTCCAGGTTCGGGCTTTCACAGATGACCGTACCGCTGACACTATAGTCTTTCAGGGCTTGTAGCAGCTCAATATACTGAAAGTCGGATTCGTTCAGGATGAGGTGTCTTTGCTCTCCCTTTGCCCCGTAGGCGATGCCGGAGACGTGGATGTGCATATCGTCCAGGGCGGCTCGGCCCAGTTTCTCCTGGATTTGCTCAAGAACCGAGGCGAACTCCGGGTAGGAATTGAAACTCCTGGTGCGGGCATGCCAGTGGGCGAAGTCGATGCAGGGAGCCAGCCTTTCCAGCTCGGAGCACAGGTCGGCTATCTCGGCGATGGTACCGAACTGGCTGGCTTTACCGCTGACCTCGGGCCTGAGCCGTAGTCGTGTGTCCTCCTGCTTGAGTTGTGACACCACCTCCGCCAGGTATTTCTTCACCGTCTGGTAAGCCTCCTGTGGCGGGTCGCCGAGGTAAAAGCCGGGGTGGAAGACCATACTCCTGGCGCCGCATATCGCGGCGATACGGGCGGCTTTTAACAGGATTCCCTGGCTGGCTCTGAGCTTTCTCGGCTCGTGGGCGTTGAAGTTGATGAAGTAGGGGGCATGGGTGGATAGCCTGACCCCGTAACCTTCTGCTGTTTTGGCGACCAGGTAGGCATCTGCCTCGCTCAGGTAAACCCCCCTGACGAACTCTATCTCCATACAGCCCAGCCCGAGCTCAGCGATGCGTTTAATGCCGTCTATGGTGGTCGGCGGCTGGGTGCTGAAGGGGATGCCGGCGGTGCCAAAGAGAAGCCCTGCCATTTCGCTTACAGTATAGCACGCTCATCGGGATTGGTTGAGATTATACATATGGTATCTCCAACCTTGTTTGGGCTTATCGTGAGCGTGGTTGTGGTATAATATTGATAGACCATATATTCGGGGGCTTTACTTCTGGAAGCGATAGATGTAGCTCATAAGGTAGTTGAGATAGCCAGCGATAAGCAGGCGATAGATATTCTGCTTCTGGATGCCCGGGGCATATGCAGTTTTGCCGATTACTTTGCCATCTGTAGCTGTGACACCAGCCGGCAGATGCATGCCGTTTATGATGAAATTGCCAAGTCACTGAAAAAGGAAGGTATCTTACCCCATCATCATGAGGGGGAGGTGGATTCGGGGTGGTTACTACTCGATTACGGCGAGGTTATAGTCCACATCTTTTCCCTGGCTGAGAGGGAATACTACCAGCTGGACAGGCTGTGGGAACGGGCCAATCCCGTGGTGCGGATTCAGTGAGCTGTCGGCTTACCGGTGATAGTTAAAGATTTCGTCCTCTGAAAAGAACAGCCGGATTTCCTCTTCGGCGGTAGCCGGCGAATCGGTGCCGTGAACGGCGTTGTGCTCTATATCCAGACCGAAGTCAGCCCTGATGGTGCCCGCCTCAGCCTTGGCTGGGTCGGTAGCCCCCATAGCTTTTCTGATTAGCTCTACCGCTCCTTTGCCCTCGAAGACTGTGGCGGCAATCGGGGCTGAGCTGATGTAAGCCACCAGGCTGGAAAAGAACGGCTTCTCGCGGTGGGGGGCGTAGTGCCTTTCAGCCAGCGCTTTGTCCATATGGAGCATCTTGATGGCTACCAGCTTGAGTCCCAACCCTTCCAGGCGGCTGATGATGGTGCCAGCCAGACTTCGCTCCATAGCGTCGGGCTTGATGAGAACCAGTGACCTTTCCATTTCTTCCTTGGATATTATCCTGCTTTACGGGTTTATTATCAAACTGTCTCGCCTTTAGGCTTGTCTATCTGGTTTGCCGTCCAGTTTTTATTCTTCGGCTGGGTAATCTGTGGCCGTCTTAAGTATATCGGCTGTAGAGTAGCCGGCTGGTCGTAGTCGCCGGCTTGCAATCGCTTCAGTCCCAGCTCAGCCAGGAAGCCGGCCCGGCGCAGCCTTGAAGCCGGTGGTGATATTATCGCTTTTTGCCTCAGCCTTCCGGTTAGCTCATCAGTAATAGCGGGGGTCAGTTCACCGCAGAATATGGTCCTGTTATCTATCTTCCGGCACAGGGCGCCCACCGTGGTAATGTGTTCGGCGATAACCTGGCGCCAATTGCCATCCTTTTGCTGAAAGATAGAGGTGGCGATTTCGCCCCGGCCGGCGTTGAGTATCGGGCAGACGGGCAGGCCAGCCTCGGCGTGGCTGTAGGCGATTGCTTCCAGGGTGCCGATGCCAACCAGTGGCACCCCCAAGCTGAAGGCTAATCCCTTGGCGGTGCTGATGCCGACGCGCAGTCCGTTGAAGCTGCCCGGCCCCCTGGCGACAATGATACCACTTATAGATTTAAGGTCTATATTAGCCTGCTCGAGCAGTCGGCTCAGGCGGGGCATAAGCTCTACGGAGTGGTTCTGCCCGCAGCGCCAGGTCAATTCAGCCAGCACCTCGTTATCCCGGACTATGGCCAGGCTGGCGGTGTCTGTTGAAGAATCGATTGCCAGTTGCATAGGCTACTCCTTCATAGATCTCAGTCTGGTTATAATTTCCCGGTAGCGCTGACTGCCGGGCTGGAAAAGAAGACGACGCTCGGTATCTCCGAGGTAGCCTATTTCAATCATCAGGTGCTCCCGGGGCAGCAGGCTCAAGCCCTTTTCCGCCCATTCTATTACGCAGACGCCGTCGCCGTAGAGGTAGTCGTCCAGCCCCAGGTCGGCTATCTCGTTTATGTTATCAAGACGGTAAAGGTCGATGTGGTATAGAGGCAGACGGCCATAAAACTGGCGAACCAGGACAAATGATGGGCTGGGCGTATGCTCCGCGATGCCCAGACCCCGGGCGATGCCCTGGGTGAGGCAGGTTTTACCCGCGCCCAGACTGCCCACCAGGAGGAAGATGTCACCGCCCAAGGCTAGCTCGCCGATGCGGGCTCCGAGTTTAAGGGTGTCATCGGGGCTGTGGCTGATTAGCTCTAATAACGGCATTGGTTTAGCTTCTCGTAGCAAAGTGCTGCCACCCTGTCCCGGCTGGCTTATATGGCTTGCCTTCCCTGTCCACCAGGGTTACCCTGCCTGCTTTATCGGCAACGACCTCGCCGATAACCGTTACCGGATGGGAGGCTCTGGTTTTTACTATATCGATAACCCCGGTGCTGGCGGTAAACAGGAGCTCGTAGTCCTCCCCGCCCGACAGCGCCATTTCCAGTGACCTGTCGCCGAAGCTGTTTTTAACGGCAGGGTTGATGGGTAAGCGGTCAATATCTATCCGGGCGCCAACTTGGCTTGCCCGGCAGAGGTGACTAAGGTCGGCAATCAGCCCGTCGCTGATGTCTATGGCTGCTTTTACCCCCTGCTCCGCCAGCAGTTGCCCCTCAGCTATGCGGGGGCAGGGCTGGAGGAAAGCCTGCCTGAGAGAAGTGGCGGCTTCAGGCTCGAATGACATCTGTTGCTTGAGCATCTCCATGCCGGCGGCAGCCGCTCCCAGGTTGCCGGTGACGGCTATCCGGTCGCCGGCTCTGGCGGCGGAGCGGGTGAGGATTTTATCCTGCTCTATGGCATTGCCGAGGACGGTGGTGTTGATGAAAACTATGGTAGCATCGCTTATGTTGCCGCCGATGATAACAACACCAAACTTTTGTCCTAGTTCAATTATGCCCCGGTAGAGGTCGGCGACATCATCAACCTCAGTATCGCCGGGCAGACCCAGCGAGACTAGTGCGTATTTGGGTACGCCGCCCATAGCGGCAATGTCGCTCAGGCTAATTGCCAGCGCTTTCCAGCCCAGCTCGTTCCAGGTGGTCGTATCCAGGCGGAAGTGGACATCCTGAGTGAGGCAGTCGACGGTAGCCAGATTTATCAAGGCATCATTGCGCCAGGCGGCGGCGTCATCGCCGATGCCGATAATGAGCTGTTGCCTGCGGGCAGACTGTTTGTCCTGACCTTCACCGGCTATTCTAGACAGTAGCTCGACTAGCCGGAACTCCCCCGTCTCTGAGACCTTCATAGCCAAGATTATAGCACGCACCTATCGGAGTCACAAAGGGGGTGCCGTATTGGCTGACGTCATATGAGATATTATGGCGATGATCTGGTTAACAGGGCTTGACGGTAATGGTAAAATAGACATAAGGGGGATAGAGATATAAGGTATATCTTGAATATAGCTTCATTTTTTCCCTTGCAGACGGCAGGGATTGCACTTCGGGTGTTAGAAAGGCGTTGACAACCACAGATAGCGAAATATTAAGATAGCAGGTAGAATCCAACTCTGGTTTTTGGTAGTGACGTTATTGGTGTCCGTATACGATTGATACCCTATTTTATAATCTTGTTGCCGGTGATATGCCCCTTTTAAGGAAGAGTTTATCTATTTATAGCACCACAGGGCTTCGGCTGGCTTTAACGTTGCTATTCCCCGAATAGAGATATGGTAGAACAGCTTTATGTCCTGGTTTATTAGAGGTTTTGACTAAGGAGTAAGATTTGATATTTGACGCTTCGGAGTTTGTGTTTAAGGCACCGTCGATTATATCCCGGGCGCGACGCGTCCTGATAAAACCCAGCGCCGGTTACCCGGTATCGTATCCGGTGACCACCAGCCGGGAGATACTGTCGCTGATAATAAAGGGCATCAGGCGGGTCAGTGATGCCGATATACTACTGCTCGACGGCACCCCTGGAGGGGGACCAGTATACCCTATATACCAGGCTCTGGGTTACGATTTCCCCAGGGTATTGACGCTGGATGTAAAGGATTGTATCTGGGTCGAGGTGGATAATCCCCTGCCCAAGTCGCTGGTGGTGCCCACCTTCTGGGTGCCCAATGTCATACTGTCGAGCGATTACCTGATATCTGTAGCCCCCCTGAAGGTTGTCCGGGGGGTGGGTAATATGAGCATAATGAACCTGCTTAGCCTGCTACCGAGTGTTAAGTACGGCGATGGCTTGCGGGGTGGCTGGGAGGGTTTGTTCGACCTGGGCATAGAGAAGGTGCTGACCGACCTCTATTTTACCCTGCCCTTCGACCTGGGGATTATAGAGGCCAAGCAGAAGTTTGTAAGCCAGGGAGAGCCCACCAAGGGTGAGGCTGAGGAGTGCGGTAAGATATTCGTCGGCGAGCCCTACCAGGTCGACCTGGAGGCATCGCAGGCATCAGGTATCAAGGCGAACTACCTCGGTTTGATTGAAGAAGCCAGAAAGGACTTCGAGGTCTAGGAAGCCCTGTTTTTAAGATCGCAGTATTATTGGGCGGAGCTAGTATCTTATGCCGAAACGGGAGTAGCTACCGGCAGGCTGTAACCAGCTTACCTCCACTCTTTCCACTATGGCACGGGGCGGGCCTTCCTTGAGGTAGCTGATTAGCTTTTCCAGTTTTGCTCTTTCCCCCTCAGCCAAGACCTCCACCGAGCTACTGCCGGGCAGGTTACGCACATAACCGGTCAAACCCAGCTCTTCAGCCCGTCTCGAGGTAAAGTCGCGGAAAAAGACACCCTGCACCGAGCCATAAACCACTACCTTGACCGAAGCCAGGTCAGACATTATAGAGCACCTTACCCTAGAAGATTAGATTTACTCTTCCGGCTCTTTCCGTCTCTTTTTCTTAATTACCTCTACAGTTACCGGTGGCGGCAGGATGTCGGATACGCTGGCTTTCTTGGCATCCTTTTTGGGTTTCTTGGTTTCGTGATGGCGGTAATCTCGCTTGCCCATGTGGCACCTCTATCGGCGTTAGTTAATGGAAGTTTAGCAAAGGTAGCTTTACTGTGTAAAGTCATCCCCGACTTTTTCCAGGGCGGAGCGGGCGGCCCTGGTCTCAGCAGATTTTTTATTCTTGCCGTAGCCCCTGCCCAGCACGGTTTCGTCGACTCTCACCTCGGCGGTGAACATGCGGTCGTGGTCGGCGCCGGTGGCTTCTGTTGTATGGTAGATAGGCGTTTTCTTGTACCTGGACTGGTAAAGGTGCTGAAGTTGAGATTTATAGTCGATGAGGCTATCCTTGTCGGCTAACTTCTCCAGCTCGGTCTTGAATAGCCTGAGGATGAACTCACTGGCGATGTCCAGCCCCTGGTCTAGGAAGACAGCGGCAATAAGCGATTCCATAGCTCCAGCCAGGTTTGCCGTTTTGTGTCGCCCCCCGCTTGCCTCCTCGCCTTTTCCCAGATAGATATGATCGCCCAGACCGATGCTTTCTGCTATATTGCTTAAAGTGCTACTGCGGACCAGGGCAGACCGCATTTTGGTCATCTCACCTTCGCTGTAGTGGGGATACTGGCTGTATAATTTCTCGGCGATAACCAGGCCAAGGACGGAGTCGCCCAGGAATTCGAGCCTTTCATTGGAGGTCGGGGCGGCGCCGGGGTTTTCATTAACGTAGGAGCTATGCACCAGCGCCTGCTCCAGCAGAGAAGGGTCTTTGAAGCGGATACCCAGGGCTCGTTGCCAAACAGCTAAATCAACCAAATCCGTAACTCACTTCCAATGATAACCATAAAACGGTTGGGCTACCGATGTCAAATTAGGGTAGTTCAAGAAGCTACAGAGCAGATAGAATCTTAATCAGAAAAACCCGCTAGAACATTTGATGCTGTGGCTCTGGGTAGACTAGGTGGTCTAAAGGGGGGTAAGGCTAGGGCTGAAAAGTTATCACCTGAACGTAGAAGGGAAATAGCTGTTAAGGGTGCTAGGGTTTAGGTGGGGTAGGGCTTAGGACTCTATAGGTTCTCGATAATCCCGAGGGTCATAACAAGCATCGTATGTAACTTGATCAATTGGCATCCATCTTGTTTTTGGTATTCCTCTGTCGGAGCTGCTGCCAGAACCCACCGGGAAATGTGATTCAAAAAATATTTGACGGTGTTGGTCTTCGGCTATCTCCCCCGCAAGGCGAATAGCTGGTTCTAAATCCCTATCTTGACTTACAATTAGTGCTACTTCATATTTCTTTTCATACACTAGCCTTACTAAGTCAATAGCAAGTTTTACATCAACACCCTTCTCTTTCCCGTAATCATTAACTTTGCCTTTATAAACCTCTACTCCTTGCGCCCTTAAGTACCTAAATTTTTCCATCCAAAAACTATGCCAGAAAGAATTTTGGTCTGCCCTGGGAACACCAGTGTAGAATCTTATTTGGGATAGCGTTCGCCCCAAGGTTTTGGAAGTTAGTACCGTGGCTAACTTCTGAACATCATAGCTAGGCCACGTATATTTATACGCTTCGTCGGTGGGTCTTAATTTACATTCATCCCCAGCACCCCATGCATCCTTAGTACCACGGTAGAGGTTTTGGCCATCAATAAAGATTATAGTGTCCAAGCATTCACCTATAAAACACTTGCCCGTTAACTACAGTCGAAACCGCAATCAACGGGCAAGGATCAAGTCTGTGAATATTATACCATAAAAGGGTTTCTGTCAATGCCCCCACTGGGAAATATTTTTCAAAATTGATCCAAAAAGACTTGGCATATGCTTAAGCCTGGAAATCGGATGGTGATTGCCTCAGGTTTGGCAGGGTGTTATAATTCTATCGTGCTGGGGAATCGTCTAGTGGTAGGACAGCGGACTCTGGATCCGTAAGCGAAGGTTCGAATCCTTCTTCCCCAGCCATCTTGGTAATTTTATTACCTCAAATTAGCTTGCAGTTATCCCATTGCGCTCTTTCACTTGGGTTCAATTTGGGTAATTGCATTACGTCAAATCGTACTTATTTCGGTATTCCTTTATGTTGTTTTTCGTCGTCCTTTGAGAAATATAACCAGGCCGCCAGTAGTTGCTATAACAAACACCCAAAGACCCACAAACGCGATGTAGTAAGAGACGGGCTCTTCTTCTATTATTTCCAACAGACCAACTAGTACAACTTGCAGAATGAAAGCAACACAAAACATCGCGAACGATATTCCGGCTACCCGCAGGAATGCTTTCAGCCTTTTTAAACGCCTTTCGGCTAACTTTGGTTCCATCTAGTCATGGAATATTTTAGCTTTCTGTTTCCGGACTATCCATACCAAGTATATCCAGACCCCTACTAGTGCGACTTCAACAATAGTCGTAGCCCACAGAATATTCATTAAAATCGCCGTCGCTATCACCAATCCAATGATTACAACGATTATTCCGATTAATAAATTTTCCTTCATTATTACCCCCTTTAATACTTTAAGGGTTTAGTAGTCATTACCCTATCACACAAAATGCGCCGAAAAAAATGCTAGCATCAATACAACAAGGCCAATACCACTACCAAAACCTGTGCCCTTTGCTATTTCCCATTTACGCCTAATAGCAAAAACAACTGATGACAAAATCGCTGCAGCTACTAGGCCGAAGCCGACTAACGCACAGATGTCTGCTATGTCGAATCCCTCCGTCACTACAAGTGCTTTGTCCAGCAGAGTGAGAACAACAGCAGCTATTGCTAGAAGAGACGGTGGAATCGCTGTAGCCAGTATAGCAGCCCTACGAGGCTTGACCATCCTCTTTCCGAGCCAAAGCCAAAGCACCCACGCCAGAACGCCGACCAAGAAAATGGGGAAAATTAAGTCCATGACTAGTACCTCCTATTACTAATAATTTCATTGGGATTTCCCATTTCACTTAGCGATGTTATCCCCCCCCCGCTCAATTTGTCAATATCTATAACAAGCCTAAACGTAACAAGCCGCCAAGCTGGCAAGCCTGGAGTCGATATTGCTTGACGAATAATGAGAGAACAATAGAATTATGTTGCGGGTCCTGGATGGGATATAAGCAACTGCTTTAAGACTGGAATTAGATGTTTCTTCCCGAACTCCTCTTCGAAAAGAATCAACTTACCATATCACTGTAGACCTTACCCTTATCTACGTTTATCCCACCTGTAACCCGGGCAAAAAGGCGCAGGTTATCCCGCCCTGAAAGATAGGGATAGAAGGCAGGATAGTCCATCACCACCCCTACTCTGGGCAAGATGTTAGGCAGATTGTTTTCAATATCCAGCCCAAAGATTTTCACTCTGCCCCTGGTGGGTTTAATAAGCCCCACCATCATCCCGATAGTGGTAGTTTTACCGGCACCATTAGGCCCCAGGAAACCGAAGACTTCACCGCGGTGAATCTCTAAGTTCAGACCATCCACCGCCACCAGCTTGCCGAACCTCTTGCTCAGGTGCTCAGTTTGGATTAGGATTTCGCCATCGTTTGCCATCGGCTACCTCTCAACCTATTTTCGCAAACCCGCAAAGAGCATGTTCACAGGATTTCATTGGGATTTCCCATTTCACTTAGCGATGTTATCCCCCCCCCGCTCAATTTGTCAATATCTATAACAAGCCTAAACATAACAAGCCGTCAAGTTGGCATATCACTGTAGACCTTCCCCTCATCTACGTTTATCCCCAATTGCTGGTGCACGTGACTTATATGACATGATCGGATGCTGATAAGCTTGCATAAGAACGGATTGGCCCCGGAGAGACGGTAATTGAGATTTATACCTTGCCCCAAGGGATTGCCGCCGGGCAAGTAACCTATAGAAGCCACCCTCTACTTTAATCTGGTACCTAACTCGGTAGGCGAGTTCCTGGGCTTGCCGAGACCGAGTATATACCCAAGATAGTCAATACCCCGCTACGCTGTTTCTGGATATTGCGGAGTAGACTACAGACTCTGGTCCTATATTGAGCCAGTTCCCCGTCCTGCTAAATGCTTTAGCTTAGCTATACGTTTTCTTTGGCTATAGATTCTTTTAGCAAGTCTATATCCCGCCTGAGCCGATTCTGCCTCTGGAATAGTATCCAGATGTAGACAAAGAAGCCGAACCAAACTATGGCGAAGGCGGCGAATAGATATCCAAGGTTGTCCATTCTATCTCATCCCCTGATAGATATTTTGTAACTCCTTCAGCTTATCCTCGTCTCGTTCTACAAGGAAACATGCTCTATACAATATAAAACAGAGGCAGGTAAAGGCGGCGATGGAGACCAGCGCAGAACATTGCAGGAGACAAGCCCCCTTGGAAAACGAGCGGCTCCGGGTGCTGGGTGCGCAATAATACGATAGCCAGTATTACCACGGGTATGTCTATAAAGCCAATGATACCGACCACGGCGGCCAATCGAGCGCGCCGGTAATCATCTACGGTATAGGAGAGCGGACGATAAAATAGGATAGGTATATTAGCCACAGGATGAGTGAAGAGGTAAGCCGGACATCCCAGGTCCACCAGCTTCCCGAGACCGATTTAGCCCATATTGAACCAGTTATAAGAAGCATTGTGGTGAAGATGAGCCCAACTTCGGCTGAGGCACTGGCGGCCACAGGTACCATTCATTGTCCCTCCGCCATAAGAGCATTACGCTACCGTAGAAGACAACGATAAAGGCTAGGAGAGCCACCCAGGCAAGGGGGACGTGAATATAGAATATCCTCTGCACGATGCCCGTCTCGGCGTCGGTGGGGACAAAAATACATACCATATACAGAGCCGCCACCATCAGCAATATGCCCACCCCGAGCAAGATTCTATGCTTCATAACTCCTCTTAGATAAATTTTAACAGGTTACTCCTCAATAACAAAGGCAAAGATCAGATATGAAGCCACCAAAAAATAACGTCAAAGGCAGCGATTATCTGAAGCCAGGAAGCGATCCTACTCTATGTTTCACCGTCAAGCGCCATTGCCGAGGCATTAACGGCACCTATTATTACCGGTGCCGATATTGGGAAAAACAGGATGGGTAGCACTATCTCTCTGGCTCTGGTGTTTATAGCCAGGACAGAAAAAAGGGTACCCGCGGAGGCAAACCCCAGCGTAGCCAAGAAAACGATAGCTATAATCTGGGGGGGGGTACGATATTGATATTGAAAAATAGGGCGAATAACGGTAAGGTTAATGCCTCGACCAGCAACATAAAAAGCAGACTGCCCAGCATCTTGCCGATATATATGACATCCCGGCTTATCGGGCAGGCCATCAAGCCTTCGAGGCAGGACTCCTCCATTTCTATATGAAAGGAGCGGTTCAAGCTCAGAACGCCGGCAAAGGCAAATATTGAATAGATGGCAATTAATAATGCCAGGATTAAGGCAATATAGCCCGTTTCCGCCATAAATTAACAACCTTGATGATTACTATTCGGCCGGTGTATACTTCGAGGCGCATTTTGACAGGATTGATTTAGCCTCGAATATTCCGCTATTAGTATATCTCCACTCTATCACTAGTCGGTTGCCGACCTTGAAGGTGTCGAGGGCAGTTCCATGATAGGATATCTCTAAGCTGGCTTCTCTGCCGGTGACATCGGTAATGGTGAATTGTATGTCAAGACCCTCCTGTTCTATGCCGGGAGCTATCTCCCCGTGAACACGTACCGTCTGGTTATGAACGGAACTGCCGGAGTCTATAAGCTCACCGACCTCATAGGAATAGGTCACTCCGCTCATAAAACCCAGGTAACCGAGAAAGACGACAGCAAGGCATATTATCAATATTCCGGTAGAGACCCTTTTCTTAACGGTCAATGCTGACACCCAAGCCAATAAATCGGGGGGGCAAGGAAACTAGAGCAGTTTTTATTAAATAAATCAATCTATGGCTGTATCTTGCCATTGATCTGCCCCCAGTAGTGATACTACTTCTTAAATCGTTGCCGTTGTCAATGTTGCCTCTTTGCTGGAATGGAATATCGACAAGAAGGATAGTAACTCCGTGCCAGGACAAATGGAGCGAAGGGCGGGTATCCTTTAATATTATCATTGGAAAATCCACAGGGCGGCATCATGTTTATTGCATAGCTTTATAGTTAAATAATTCTTTATTGGTATGGTCCCCCGCGAACTTTTCTGAAGCTGTCCACACAGGATTCTGGCGAAATACTTAAGGATATAGGTGACCCTATCTCAGATAGCTCCTTTGAATAATCTTCATTGATAGGATTAAAGAGTTACCAGTCAGTTGATTTTGCTAAGTATGAGCCTCACGTAGTAACATAATGAGCTTTTTGAAGTATATATCAGCGGATAATATTTTATAACTTACATAATAATTAATATGGTAATAGTTGTTTGCAGATCATATATTTGTTAGACTATACGTGAGAGGGCCGTTAGCTCAGTTGGTAGAGCACCTGACTTTTAATCAGGGTGTCACAGGTTCGAGACCTGTACGGCCTACCAGAACAAGTTAATCCAAAGCTAACTCAAAGCTAAGAAAAACCACCCGAAAATTGGGTGGTTTTTCTATTTCAGCAAATAGTGACACCCTGATTCGTCTATGAATTTTTTCCACTTTTTCTCCTTTACTTGCCCGGCAGACAATTATCAAGAAAGGCGGACAAGTATAAGATGACATTAAGAACAAGAAACAAAAAGTGGAGCGACTTAGACATGTCACAACTGGAAATTGATAATCTTATCTTACATTTTGCCCAGTCCAATAAGGCAGACGGGAAATCACCGAAAACTGTTTTCTGGTACACTGAAATGCTTAATTGTCATGTTAAGTATTTAAAAGGTAATCAAATATCCCCTATACTGTCAAATCTCGATATCAATACCTCCAGAAATTTCATTATCCATGAGCAAGAAAGAAAGTTATCACCGTCTACCGTGGCTTGCCGAGTAAGAGCGCTCAAAGCCTTTGCTTCATGGTTATTCAGAGAAGGCTACACTGATGACAATGTGCTGGCCAATCTAAAGTTACCCAAGATCCCCAAAAAGGTAATAGAGCCGCTTACCCAGGATGAAATCGATAGGTTAATTCGAGAGCAGAATCCCCTTACAGCCATGGGCTCCCTAATATAGCTATTTTAATCACCCTAATCGATACAGGCATTAGGGCAAATGAGCTTTGTAGCCTATATTTCAAGGATGCACATATAGAGGAAGGTTATCTAAAGGTCATGGGCAAAGGAGCCAAGGAAAGAGTCTTACCTATAGGGTCTCTAGCACAAAAGATCTTGTGGCGCTATGTCTTTCACTTCCGCCCCCAACCGGATAATGACCTGAACGATTTCCTATTCCTAACGCTTGATGGCCAAAAGCTAAATACAAATGCTCTCAAATTGCTCCTGAAGAGATGGGGCAGGAAGGCCGGGGTACCCAGACTGCATGCCCATCTTTGCCGCCACACCTTCGCTACCAATTTCTTGATCTATAAGTGCGGTGACACATTCAGACTTCAGCAAATACTGGGGCACAGTACACTTGAGATGGTTCGGCAATATGTCAGCTATGCATCGGTTAATGACATGATTCAGAATCACGTATCTTCTCCAACGGACCGAATGGGGATCAAGGGTCTCAGGAGCTACAAAGTAGATAGAGTATTGAAGAATAACAAATACGGAGTACCATAAATTGAAAACCTACCTTGAGCCTGAAGATATCAACAAGCTTGAAGAAGCAGCTGACTGTTTAAGAGATAAGCTCCTCATAAGGTTGCTGTACTACTCCGCCTGCCGTATCTCGGAAGCACTAGCTATTCAGGTTGGTGACATCGATTTCAGGCAAGGAATAATTATAATAAAGCGTCTTAAGGAACGTATCAAACTATCCTGCCCACACTGTGGCACCAGGTTAAGCAAGTCAAACAAGTACTGCCCTGGATGCAGCCGGAAAGTAAGCCAGGCAACCAGAGAAAAGCTCGAGCAGCACCGCCGTCGTATGCTCCCGATAAGCCCTGAAACCTTGAAGATATTACATGAATATATCGACCGCGGCGGACCGGTTAATCGTAACGATAGGTTATTAGTCTTCGGTATTAACCGCCACCGTGTCTGGCAGATCATCAAGCAATGTGCCGAGAAAGCAGACCTTCCCCACTTAGTCAACCCCGAAACCGGCAAAGAGCACAACATCAGTCCCCATAGACTCAGAGATGCCTTCGCCGTACATGCAGTAAAGTATGATGATTCCGGAGACGGTTTAAGGATGCTCCAGGAACACCTCGGGCATGCCAGTATCAGCACTACAATGATATATCGCAAGATATCCGGAGAAGAGCATAAACAATGGTACGACAAGTTGTGGCAGGATAAGGATACGAAGTAATGGTTTTACAGCTTAAGCCAAGAAGGGGCGGTTTCCTGCGGCCATTCGGCTGCGGCTGGTTTATCAAGGAGTTTCTCTCCGGCCATGCACCTTACGGCTCATCGGCAATTGATCCAGCAGCCGGTGCGCCCCAGGCGGATATCTTCTATTACTATAAGCATGCCATTATCAGAGAAACAGCTCTAGACAAAGCAACTAGAACTGAAGAGAGAAGAGCCAAGAAAGAACCCCAGGGGGAACTCAAGTCCTCCTAAGGCCCTCTTCAAGAAAGTGTCCAAGAAAGTGTCCAAGAAAGTGTCCAAGCCGTTAGCCAAGACAACGAGCCAAGACAACGAGCCAAGGAGTATCAGTTGAACTAGGGCCTAAGATACTAGTCAGTGTATAGAGTGCACAAAGCGATGTTCTGTTCAACCGTTATGCGGTGACTGAAGTTCACTCAACTATGATGTAGCTGCCCTTCCCTCCCCCCAAGCCGTGCTTCAACGATGTAACTATCTGGGGTGACTGCCAAGGTTCTTCAGTGAGGTTGTTCTTGGCTTGATAAGTTAAGAGTGCTTTCATCGCTTCCACATCAATGGCAACAAGGTCTCCGGAGGCAAGTACCAATCCAGGCTCTGCTAACTGGCCCTTATCAGGGCCACCAGAGACAAAGGCTTTTCTGCCATCCATGATTATTAAGTTTGGTTGCCAACAG
>DAOUDM010000033.1:0-44442 GCA_034431095.1 Dehalococcoidales bacterium
CCTGGTGGTTAGAGCGAGGTGGAACCACCCGTTCCCATCCCGAACACGGAAGTGAAACGCCCCAGCGCAGACGATACTGAGGGGGCAACCCCTTGTGGAAAATATGCCACTGCCAGGGGGATTTTAGCGGCAAGCCTTTTCTTTATGGGTACTAAGTACCGGGTATAAGGTACCACCGGGTGCAGTTGAACGAGAGGTTTCCAGGTAGTATTATAGATAGTATGATGGTTTTGACCTGAAGCCATAGTTGCATTATAATAATACTAGGTCTAACAGGTTGCCGGGAGCAGCCTGCTAAGGAGCAGAGATGGCTAGCCGATTTGATAAGTTCTCTGAACGTGCTCGCCGGGTTCTCACCCTGGCTCAGGATGAGGCTCAGCGCTTAAAACACAACTATATCGGCACCGAGCATATCCTCCTCGGCCTGGTACGGGAGGAGGATGGGGTGGCGGCTAAGGTTCTGGTCAGCATGGGTGTCAACCTGGGCAAGGTGCCCCAGGCGGTGGAATATAAGATCGGTGCCGGCGAAAAGCCGGGCACTACTGCCTCCGGTCTTACCCCCAGAGCCAAGCGGGTTCTTGAGCTGGCTATAGACGAAGCCCGCCAGATGGGTCACAGCTATATTGGCACCGAACACCTTCTGCTGGGGATACTGCGTGAAGGGGAGGGGGTGGCGGCTAAAGTCCTGGACAGCTTTAGTGTCAATATTGAGCGGGCACGTGCCGAGGTTACCCGTTTCTTCAGCCAGAGTTCTGCCAGGGTGCGGATTAGCCGTACCACGAGCCGAACTCCCACCCTGGACCAGGTGGGTGTCGACCTGACGGCGGCCGCCCGGGCGGGTAAGCTTGACCCCGTTATAGGACGGCTTACCGAGATTGAACGGGTAATCCAAATCTTAAGCCGCCGCACCAAGAACAATCCGGCGCTCATCGGTGAGCCCGGAGTGGGTAAAACAGCCATCGTCGAGGGGCTGGCGCACCGCATCGTTGAGGGTGATGTCCCCGAGACGCTGGAAAATAAAAGGCTGGTTGCCCTGGATATAGCCGCTGTGGTCGCCGGTACCAAATACCGGGGAGAGTTCGAGGAGCGGCTGAAGAAGGTTATCGAAGAGATAAAGACATCGGCTAACTGCATCCTCTTTATCGACGAGTTCCATACCCTAGTGGGCGCCGGCGCCGCCGAAGGTGCCGTCGATGCGGCTAACATCCTAAAGCCGTCGCTGGCGCGGGGTGAGCTGCAGTGTATCGGCGCCACCACCCTGGACGACTACCGTAAGTATGTCGAGCGGGATGCGGCTCTTGAGAGGCGTTTCCAGCCGATTCTGGTGGAGGAGCCTTCTGTTGAAGACACCCTGGCTATTCTGCACGGTATCAGGGAGCGCTATGAAGAGCACCATAAGCTGACGATAAGCGACGAAGCGCTGAGCGCGGCGACGACACTGGCCTCCAGGTATATCCCGGACCGTTTTCTGCCGGATAAGGCTATTGACCTTATCGACGAAGCGGCGTCGAGGGTAAGAATCAAATATTACACCAAGCCCCTTTCCCTGAAGAAGCTGAAGCAGGACGAGGAGCGCTATCGCCGGGACAAGGAAGCGGCTCTGGCGACCCAGCAGTATGACCATGCCGCCGAACTGCGTCAGCAGGAGCTTCGCATTGAGGGAGAGATACAGGGTATGGAGGAGGCGTGGCAGGCTGAGCAGGGACAGGAAAAGCCGGTGGTGCAAGCCAAGGATATAGAAGAAGTGGTGGCTATGTGGACCGGGATTCCGGTGGTGCAGATAGCTGAGGATGAAACCACCAGACTGCTCAATATGGAGACGGTACTGCACGAACGCATCATCGGCCAGGACGAAGCAATCAATACCATTGCCAAGGCGGTGAGACGAGCCCGGGCCGGGCTCAAGGACCCGAGACACCCCATAGGCAATTTCATCTTTCTCGGCCCGACCGGCGTCGGTAAGACAGAGTTAGCCCGCGCCTTAGCCGAGTTTATGTTCGGCAACGAGGAGACCCTGATCAGGCTCGATATGTCCGAGTTTATGGAGAAGTTCGCCGTTTCACGGCTGGTGGGAGCACCGCCGGGGTACATCGGCTTTGAAGAGGGAGGGCAACTGACCGAGGCGGTAAGGCGTAAATCTTACTGCTGTATCCTCCTGGACGAGATTGAGAAAGCCCACCCGGATGTTTTCAATATACTACTGCAGATATTCGATGACGGGCACCTGACCGACGCTAAGGGACGCCGGGTCGACTTCCGCAACAGTATTATCATAATGACCAGCAATATAGGCGCCGACCTTATCCAGAAAGGCAGTGCCATCGGTTTTACCTCTCGCAGTGACGAGGCTAAGAGCCAGCAGGGGTCTTACGAAAGGATGAAAGAGAAGCTGCTGGGCGAGGTCAAGAAGGCTTTTCGCCCCGAGTTTCTCAACCGCATTGATGCTACTATCGTCTTCCACCCCCTGACCAAAGAACAGATTCGGCAGATAGTTGATTTGATGATGGTTATGGTGACCAAACAGCTGGACGAGAAGGGTATAAAGCTGGAGGTAACCGAGGCGGCTAAGGACTTCCTGGGTAAGAAGGGCTATGATGAGATCTATGGCGCCCGCCCGTTGCTCCGGGTAATCCAGGATATGGTCGAGGATAAGCTCTCGGAGGACCTGCTCCGGGGCAAGTTCCGCTCTGGCGACACGGTTGTCATCGACCTTGAAGACGAAGAGATTGTAGTGCGGTCAGAGGCGGTGGGTGCCTTGCTGGGAGATAGATAGACTTTTGAGCCACCTATGGTCAGTAAAATAGTTTTACTTTATTAAGGGCGGTGGAGCAGAGCAATAGTCTCTGCCCGCTCTTTTTTTATTTCTATCGAATAATAAGGCAGGGTAAAGGGAAATGGCAGTCGATTGGGCACAGGCTTTGCAGATTGGCGGTATCGGCTTCTTACTCGCCTTTACCGTACTGGCTATTCTGGCTCTGGCTACGGGGCTCATTAGCCTGCTTGTTGACAGAATCGGCGGTGGTAAGGGTGAGACTGCCGATAATGATGGAGAGTAAGTTATCCGTAACGCTCTTTAAGCATTGAAGGGGGTTAGATGGACGGCTTTTTCCAGACCGGTTTTAGCGACCTTAGCTGGCAAAATATAGTCATGCTCTGCATTGGGTTGGCTTTCATCTGGCTGGCCATTGCCAAGAAGTGGGAGCCCTATGAACTGCTGCCCATCGGCGCCGGCGTGATTTTAGCTAACCTCCCCGGCACCGGGCTTTTGGTTCAGCCCCACGAGGTGGGTGGCGAGTTCGGCTCGGCCGGTCTGCTGGGAACATTTATCGAGTACGGCCTGCTAAGGTATACCATCCTGCCCCAGCTAATCTTCCTGGGGCTTGGCGCCATGACGGATTTCGGCCCCCTGATTGCCAGCCCCAAGCTTTTCCTGCTGGGGGCGGCGGCGCAGATAGGCATAGTTATCGCCTTCCTAGGCGCTCTGGCTCTGGGTCATTTCGGTATTGCCGACTTCGGTCTGAACGAGGCGGCGGCAATCGCCATGATCGGCGGTGCCGATGGCCCGACGACTATCTACCTCACCTCTCAGCTAGCCCCCGAGCTTATGGGTATTACCGCGGTGGCGGCTTATTCATATATGGCTATGGTCGCCCTCATCCAGCCGCCCATAATACGGGCGCTGACCACTAAGAAGGAGAGAGAGACCTATATGAAAGCCCAGATACGCGAGGTATCCAAGCGGGCAAAGATTATCTTCCCCATAGCGTGTACCATACTGGTTATCCTGCTGGTGCCGCGCAGCGCCCCTCTGGTGGGCATGTTTATGTTCGGCAACCTGCTCCGGGAGAGCGGTGTGGTGGAGAGGCTTTCCAATGTGGCGCAGAATGCCCTGATAAACCTGACTACCATTATCCTTATGCTGTGCATCGGCGCCTCAATGCCCGGTGAGCTGATAATGCGTACCGAGACGCTTCTGGTTCTGGGACTGGGACTGATAGCCTTTGCCGGCGGCACCGCTGGCGGCGTGCTTCTGGGCAAGCTGATGAAGTGGATTTCCAAGGAACCCTTTAACCCGATTATAGGCGCCGCCGGAGTATCGGCGGTGCCGATGGCGGCTCGCGTCGCCCAGCACATGGGGCAGAAAGAAAACCCCCGTAACTTCCTGCTAATGCATGCCATGGGGCCCAATGTCGCCGGCGTCATCGGCTCGGCGGTTGTTGCCGGCGCTCTGCTGGGTATGCTGGGCTAGAGCATCACTTGCCATATACCCCCAAATCGGTTAAAGTCATTCTGCGACTAAATCATACATCGTCTTTACCTACCATATTCTATTTAGAATTATCGTAGTTTAATAGGTAGAAAATGACCAACCAGTCTAAAACAGCTGCTATTATCGTCGCCGCCGGCAGGGGGGAGCGAATGGGTGGCGGGGACAAGGTGTTTGCCCCGCTTTTAGGCAAGCCGGTGCTGGCGTGGACGGTGGCTGTCTTCCAGCAGTGCCGGTTGGTTGACCGCATAGTGGTCGTTGTCAGCGAAGATAGCGTAGAAAAGGCGGGGCAACTGGTGCTGGAGCAGGGCTGGTCGAAGGTGACCGATGTCTGCCCTGGTGGCGAGGAGCGCCAGCAGTCGGTGGCGGCTGGGCTTGGCCGGCTTGGAGACTGCCAGTGGGTTATCATCCACGATGGCGCCCGACCGTTGGTAACCGAAGAACTGATTGAGAGTGGGCTTGAGGCGGCTAAGGAGAGCGGTGCCGCTGTGGCGGCGGTGCCGGTTACCGATACCATCAAGCTGGCCGGTGAGGACGGCTTCGTTATAGGGACGCCGCCGCGGAGGAACCTATGGGCTGTACAGACGCCGCAGGTGTTCCGTTTTGATATAATAAGCGAAGCCCACCGACGGGCGGAGGGGCTGGCGACCGACGATGCGGCGCTGGTCGAGAAATCGGGCTATAGGGTTAAGCTGTATATGGGCTCGTATGATAATATAAAGATTACCACCCCCGGCGACCTGGCACTGGCCGGGATTTTGTTGCGGGGAGGAGGAAGGTAGAATGCGTGTCGGAATAGGCTACGATGTTCATCGTCTGGCTCCAGGGCACAGGCTGGTGCTGGGTGGGGTTGAGGTGCCATCAGTTCAGGGGCTTATCGGCTGGAGCGATGCCGATGTTCTGACCCATGCCGTTATCGACGCTCTGCTGGGAGCGGCGGCGATGGGAGATATCGGCAGTCACTTTCCGCCCGGCGACCCGCAGTATAAGGGTATTTCCAGCCTGGTTCTGCTGCGGCGTGTAATGGGTATGCTTAAAAAGAATGGCTGGCAGGTGGGCAATATCGACGCCACTATTGTTGCCGAACAGCCCAAACTGAAAGATTATATTGATAGCATGCGTCAAAAGCTGGCTCAGGCGCTGGATATCGACGCCGAACTGGTGAGCATCAAAGCCAGCACCTCGGAGCAGCTCGGCTTTGCCGGCCGCGAGGAGGGGATGGTCGCCTGGGCGGTAGCCACCATAACCAGGGAGTAGAGATGAAGGTCTGGAACACCCTTTCCGGTAAAAAGGAAGATTTTCTCCCCCAGGGTGACGAAATCAAGATGTACGTCTGCGGGGTTACCCCCTATGCCGAGGCTCACATAGGCCACGCCATGAGCTATATAATCTTTGATGTTATCCGGCGTTACCTTGAGTTTAGCGGTTACCGTGTTAGATATGTCCAGAACGTCACCGATATCGACGATAAGATTATAAACCGGGCTAATCAGCGGGGCATTACGGCGAGTGAGCTGGCGCAGGAGTACACCGACAGCTTTTTTGAGGATATGGACGCCATCAATGTCCGACGGGCTGATGTCTACCCCCGGGCGACCGGGGAGATAGCCAAAATCATCGAGGTGATACAGGGTCTGGTGGCTAAAGGCTACGCCTATGAGGCGCGGGGTAGCGTCTATTTTCGGGTCAGGAAGGCGACTGGCTACGGCAAGCTGGCTCACCGCAACCTGGAGTCCATGATGGCCGGGGCTCGTATTGAGGCTGGTGAAGAGAAGGAGCACCCGATGGACTTCGTCCTGTGGAAGGCGTCCAAACCGGGCGAGCCGTCCTGGGTAAGTCCCTGGGGTGACGGCCGGCCTGGCTGGCATATCGAGTGCAGTGCTATGTCTCTGAAGTACCTGGGCGATACCCTCGATATCCACGGCGGCGGGCAGGACCTTATCTTCCCGCACCACGAGAATGAGATAGCCCAGTCGGAAAGCTTTACCGGCAAGGAGCCCTTTGTCCGCTACTGGTTGCACAACGGCCTGCTCCAGTTTGGCGAGGATAAGATGAGCAAGTCACTGGGCAATCTTATTACCATTAAAGAGGCACTGGATAATTACAGCGCCGATGCCATCCGCATCTTCGTCTTAAGCTCTCACTATAGAAGCCCGCTCAAGTATTCCGAGGAGGCTCTTGAGGCTGCAGAAAAAGGGGCAGATAGATTACGTCGGGCAGCTAAGATTGAGGATTGGGAGTTTGAATCTCTGAAGTGTGGAATAGTGATGGGGCAGTTAGATCCACAGAAGTGCGAGGAGTATAGGAAAAGGTTTACTGAGGCAATGGATGATGATTTTAACACTGCTCAAGCCTTGGCCAGCCTTTTTGATTTGGCTAGAGAGATCAACTTGTTGAGTGATGCAGGTAAGAGTGTCGTTCAAGGAAAGAGACTTCTATCAGAATTAACTAATGTATTGGGTTTAACGCTTAAGCCACCTAAAATTGTATATTTTCGTGGGGAAGCCGCAAAGTTTCTGGCATTAGTTAAAAAACGTAATAAGCTCAGGAAAGAGAAACGTTGGGAAGAAGCCGATGCCATAAGGGATGAACTGGCTGCATTAGGTGTAGCCATAGAAGACACGGCTAGTGGAACGGTAATTACACCAATGCGTAAGAAATAGCTAAAGGGAGGTTTGGAGGGACGCAGTCCCTCCTAGATAAAATACCTCTCTATTACAAGGAAGGGGGTAGTTATGTGGCAAAATATAGCCTTTACCTTGATCGGTCTTGGTATCCTTGTCTTGATTGGCTGGGCGGTTAAAGGTTTTTTCATGGCTAGTGAAATTCCAGTACTTATCCGTATATCAGTCGGCGCAATAGGGGCTGGTGGTCTGGTCCTCATTGGAATAGCCATTAAAGATAGGCTTAAAAAAGCCAAAACAGATAAATTTAAGGAGGTAGACAGATGATAATTACTACTTCAGCGCAGATAGAAGGTAAGAATATCGCCCGCACAGTGGGGCTGGTCAAGGGCAGTACCATCAGGGCAAGGCACCTGGGACGGGATATTATGGCTGGGCTGAGGGGTATGGTGGGCGGCGAGATAACAGAGTATACCAAGATGATGGCTGAAGCTCGGGAGCAGGCCCTGCAGCGGATGATGGAGGATGCCGAGAAACAGGGGGCTGACGCTGTGGTCAGCATGAGGTTTACCACTTCCATGATAATGCAGAATGCGGCTGAAGTGCTAGCCTACGGTACGGGTGTTGTCCTGGAATAGTAATCGTATATATCCCCAGGACTGGTGTTAAGGTTGACCTACTTTGCTAAATACTCCATATTTGTGCTAAATTAAACGCACATTCAAGGGGCCGTAGTTCAGTTGGGAGAACGTTTGACTGGCAGTCAAAAGGTCGAGGGTTCGAGTCCCTCCGGCTCCACCAAAGGTTACGATAGGTAGAACCGATAATTTGTCTTCAGACCTACCTCTTGGTGATATCCGAGGTTATGTAATATCGGATTCCCCGGAAAATGAACCTGCGTACTGGAGAGTATTTACTTCGGTAATGCGAGTTATACTTTCGGGGATAATTGGGAACAGGTGTTAAAAACCAAAGTCGAAATTCTAGATGTCATTCCCCGAAACAAAATATAAGAGGCTGGTCCTCGATGAAACGGGAGCCGCTTAAGCCTATAACGCAATGAGTTTCTTACCCCTGGCCCTCTATGATTGCCCTGGCTTCTGCCAGCTGTTCCGGAGAATTGATATTGAAGAAGGAGCGGTATTTAGGGTCATACCTCTCAATCACTTCCTGTGACAGATAGCGAACCTGGACTTCGGGGAATATATCGATTATCTTTTTATGCCCCGCCTCCAGTAGTCTTTTTGTCGGTTGCAAACACCTCTTCGAATATATGGCGTGTAGGGGCTCGATTTTGGTGCCTATCTTAGGGACAAGAATGTCGTAGTCCCGGGGCAGATCAATCATGTAACGTAGGAGGTTAAGATTAAGAAAGGGCATATCGCAGGCAACCACCAAAGCGTAATCCGATCTAGCCTCCCTGAGACCCGAATATATACCGCCCAGGCAACCAGCCCCAGGATAAACATCATCGACCCATTTCACCCTGACATTGAGGTTGTCGTATCTCCTGCCGTCGGTGGCGACAATAACCTCGTCGCTTATCGTCAACAGCTTGCGGGCGATACTCTGCAATATCATCAGTCTGCCGTCCAGCTTCAGCCTGGCTTTGTCTTTCCCCATACGGGAGCTTTTGCCACCGGCAAGAAGGATTGAACTAATGGCGTTGGGCATCTGCCTCCTCCACAGGTCAGGGCAGGTGTATGGTGAGCTTTATCTCCCGGGCATTTTCCGTACCGTGCAGAGTGGATACCATACCTGATATTGTCTTGATGAAGGCATCTTTAACGAAGCTCTTGAGCCCGATATGATTGCCGTTGATGGAGAGGTAGATTTCTTCCTCCGCCGGCCGGTTCAGGAACTTATCTATTATGAGGTCGACTACACCATTGGCGTCGTCGGCGGTGAACTGGGGCACATCCAGGTCAAAATGCCTATCGGTAACCAGGGCCAGTGATTCCTGTTCGCTGCACAGTATCCTATCGCTGACACCGGAGCGAAATACCTCTATTTTCGGCTTGTCGGCACCCTTATAGCCTTCGGTTATGATTATATCCACCCCGTCCATCACCATATCCGCCAGCTGGTCCAGTGTCAGCTCCCTGGTGTGTTTTTTAATCACCGCCACTTTATCAGCAGATGAAATAGCAACCACATCACTGCCTGCCTGAGCCAGCCGCCAGCTATCCTTGCCCGGGTGGTCGATATCAAAGCTGTGGCTATCATGCTTGACAACTGCCACCTTATAGCCCCGGCTCTTTAGCTCTTTCACCGCCTTTTCTAGAAAGGTTGTCTTTCCTGCTTTTGAACTGCCCACAACCGAGACAATTGGAATCATCTTATCCTCCTTACAGCGGGATTGCTGGCTGAATAACCTAGCACTATCTTCAACCCGGACATTTCTAGGCTAAGTCTAGCACACACACCAACCAACTTCAATTTAAACGCGAGGCACTATTAGGATTAAACGTATTTATCTTGCCGGAGGCGAGACTCAGCTTTATATTTGTCAACATAGATAAAATATGATATAATTTCTCACCAGCTATTTTTTCCTTCAAATATAGTACCGGTCGGGATGAGGGGAACAGCACTGCTACGTATTGAAGGGGACAATATGTATGAACAATTCATCGCTTGCTTTTTTAGTATTTTTCAATAAGGGTGATTGGGAATCATATGAGCTATAAATTGCTAGTGGTGTGCTTGTCAATGATAGCAGTTGTTGCGCTTCTTGCAGGGTGCCCTTCAAATTCGGAAGGAACCGGGTACTCCATTGATATATATCGGGATAATAGCCTTATTGATTCGTTTACACTAGATGAATTATCAGTCTTGGAAAAGGTTGCTTTCACTGCCGATAATAAGGATGAAGAGGGGCTAACACTACAATCAGTATTACAGCTTGCTGGTATAGAAGATTTTACCGAGGTTACAATTTTCGGTCTGTCCAAAGGAAGATTTGCCGAAGCTGATATTACCTTAACCCAGGATCAAATTAATGACAAAGTAATCCTGGGTTTTACAAACAGAAGTACGTGTAAATTGGCAGCCCCCAGCATACCTTCCAATGATTGGATAATAGACGTTGATAGCATAAGGGTAAAATGAGCTATATTGTTTATATTGGTATAGATGACACGGATATTACAGGAAGCCCTGGTACGGGGAATCTATCAAAACGTATGGCCAGGCACCTGGAAAGCCTTGGCTTGGGGATATCCACTGGAATAACACGTAATCAACTACTTGTTGATAGCCGCATCAGATACACCTCTCATAACAGCTCTTTATGTATTGCTTTGAAAACAGAAAAACTAATACAGTCTTTGTATCAACCCTGTATTGACTTTATGAAGAAGCATTTTCAAGAAGGCTCGGATCCAGGATTATGCATATGTGAGGAGGGCGAGATCAATAGTGAAATAATAGAATTTGGGTTCAGTGCTCAAAATGTGGTATTGAATAAAGCAGATGCAGATGCCATAGCTAAGAACAATAACCTGTTCTTAGTTGAATTGGGTGGCACCGGGGAGGGTGTTATTGGTGCGCTTGCTGCAGTTGCACTTAGGGCAGAAGGGAATAGTGGCCGTTTTATTGATTTAAGAGGTATACGTGACTTAAATGGATTTGTCTCAGTTTATGAGATACTAAAGCTCACCGATATACATTCCGTGCAAGACCTTCAAGGGAACACACTGGATAATAGTGAAATAGTAAACAGTATGGGTTGGGTAAGGCCGCCCCTGGTAAATCATTTGCCTGTTTTCAAGTTGATGCCAGAAACGGGCGAGTCCAATAAAAGGATATGGTTTTCACTAGAGGCAAAAAAACGTATGGAACGTAAATATAAAAAAGAAAGGATACAGCGATGAGTATGATAAACAATACACCTGCTATAAGGAATGCATACAGGACACTGACATTATTATATCATAATGACAAGGTCAGGCTTATTGCCCAAATCCTCTTCGTAATAGGCATTGGTGTTGCAGCTGCATATGGCAAGAAGTTACATCCGTCTATGGGTATACCCGGCAGCAGTGCAGTCTGGTGGCTGGCACCGATGATGGCAGGTAAGATTTGTGTACGGCGGGATGGCTCGGGACTTCTTATGGGGGGTACTATAGCTGCCTGTACAATCCCGATAGGCCTTGAGCAGACTTTTGTATACAACTTGGGGCTATATGGTTGTGCCGGTCTGGTGCTTGATATGTTTCCCCATATACCAGGGGTAAATATACGTAATCCTTTTGGTGCCATCGCCTGTGGAGCAGCAGCCCATATGGTCAAGTTTGTTTTTATTCTATCTCCTGTCTTAACCAGTTCCATCGCGAAGCATTTCTTGTTTGTTGGCATATTGGAATCTGCGAGCCTTCATCTTATCTTTGGCACCATTGCTGGTTTTGCGGGATGGATACCCTTTGCTGTGTGGAGACGGAAGCAAAAATCAAAGAATGAATGACAGAATTTATTTATTGTTTGGAGATATTTTAACGAGAATGTAGTGATAAAATTATAATGAAAAGGATTTACCTTGATTACGCTGCAACCACGCCGACCCATCCCGAAGTAGTGAAGGCAATGATTCCTTGCTTTAATGAATCCTTTGGTAATCCATCAAGTATCTATTCATACGGGCAGGAGGCAGAAGGTTTCGTAGAGGAGGCGAGGGAGAGGATTGCTAAGTGTATTAATGCCGGCAAAGAAGAAATTGTTTTTACCAGCGGCGGTACCGAGGCTGATAACTTTGCCATAAAAGGTGTGTCTTTCGCTAAAGAAGGCGAAGGAAATCATATTATTACTACCTCTATTGAGCACCATGCGGTTATGGAGGCATGTAAATTTTTAGAGGGAAGAGGATTTAAAATAACCTATCTTCCGGTGAATAGACACGGCCTGGTTAACCCTGATGATCTCAAAGAGGCTATTACGAATAAAACCATTCTTATCTCGGTGATGCATGCTAATAACGAAGTAGGAACCATAGAGCCAATAGCCGAGATAGGGAAGATCGCCCAAGAACTGGGAATCTGTTTCCATACCGATGCGGTACAGACGGTTGGACAAATCCCGGTAGATGTGAATGAACTTGGAGTAGATCTACTCTCTATGACAGCCCATAAGTTATATGGGCCCAAGGGGATTGGGGCACTATATGTTAGAAGAGGGACAAAGTTAACATCGTTTATGCATGGCGGGGATCAGGAGAGAGGGCGGCGGGCAGGCACTGAGAACGTTCCTGGAATTGTTGGTTTTGCTAAGGCTATGGAGCTTGCCTACCAAGGAAAAAGCGGAGAGATGCAGCGATTGACTTACCTGCGCGACCGACTCATTAGAGGTATTTTGGCTAAGATTGACCATAGCCGCTTAAATGGGCATCCCACGAGGAGGCTGCCTAATAATGTCAATGTTATAATCGATTTTACAGAAGGGGAGACTTTGCTGCTAAATCTTGACCTGGAGGGTATTTGCGTTTCTGCCGGTTCTGCCTGCAGTTCATCAAACCTCGAACCGTCTCACGTTCTTTTGGCAATGGGCATCCCCCGCGAACAGGCACATAGCCCATTAAGGTTTACTCTGGGCAGGTGGACCGTTGAGGAAGATATAGAGAAAGTGTTGGAGGTTCTGCCTAATATCGTCACCAAACTGAGGGACATGTCGCCGTTTTTAAAAACTCGAGGATAGGGGAAATAACAATTGACGGTACGGTAAAGATATGGTTAAAAGTGCCATGTCGGAAATATCGTATCATTTGCTAGAAGAAGGGATATTTATAAAGGTAATGCGGGGCAAAGAGGGGTAAAGGGGGTAGGTATGGCTGATGTAAAAGCGGAAAGCTTTACCGCATTGCGAATCACCAGGGAAGACAGGAGTAGCGTTGAAGAGGCCGTCGCCAGGGAGTTCCCGGTTACCATTATTCTCAACAATCAAGAGCTGGTGACCTTGCTCTGCTCCCCGGCAGATTTAAAGTATCTGGCCGTCGGCTTTCTCGTCTCCGAGGGATTTCTAAACAGCAAGGATGAGATCCGGAGGATAACAGTCGATGAAAAAAGAGGTGTGGTAAGATTAGAAACTACGGAAGATAAAGTATTGGCTGCTGATGCCTTGGTCAAGCGGGTCATATCTTCAGGGTGCGGGCGAGGGCCTTCTTTTTACAGCCCGGCAGACGCCACCAGCCAGAGGGTAAACTCGAAGATGACAATATCAGTCGCCGACATTTTCAGCCTTGTCAAAGAATTTCAACATAGCTCCCAGCTTTATCTGGCAACTCACTGTGTTCATAACGCCGCCTTAAGCGATGGCAAAAGAATTCTGGTCTTTAACGAGGATATCGGCAGGCATAATGCCGTTGATAAAATCTTCGGAAAGTGCCTGCTGGAAAATATAAAAACCGATAACCATGCCGTGATAACCACCGGAAGAGTTACATCGGAGATACTGCATAAGGTGGCTAAAAGGGGTATTCCCATAATCATCTCCATATCAGCGCCGACCAACCTGGGTGTCAGGCTTGCCGATACCCTGGGTATCACTCTCATCGCCTCGGTCAGGGGGAGGAAGATGAATATCTACACTCATGGCTGGAGGGTGACCTGATAGAGAATAAGGATGCCAGACTATAGAAGATACCCCGTGTCTTAAAAGACAAGGGAAAGCCGTCATTCTCACCCATAATTATCAGCAGGGGTGAGGTTCAAGGCATAGCCGAATTTGTTTGTGTTTTTTGGAGTCGGGTCAAACAACCGAAACGTTAATAAGCTACCATTTTATATATCTACCATCGAGAGCCCGGCGAAGGTTGGAACCACTAATTGGACTGTTACTATTTGGCCACAACGCAGGGATTCTGTGCCTTCTGGTAGGCATAGCAGACAAGTTGCATCCGCCATAGACTTCAAACGGCTTTCCTCAGAATAGGGTGTTACTGAATAGTTACCATCCTCATCATGAGCTAGTTTAGCTTTTTTAAATTCTGTCCATGCCCGGTGTCTGCCTTTCAGGTTCTGGGTGAGCCGAGCCGAAACTGTAAAAAGCGGACTCCCGGTCTGACCTGCCATATGTAATATACCGGGAAGTGCCAATTGCAGGAAAGCCATCTCATTACTGGGCGGGCCGCCCGGCAGGCAAAATACAGGTTTATCTTTCCATATTCCAAAGGCTATCCCCTTGCCCGGGCCTATGCGCACACGGTGAAATAGCTTCTCCCAGCCTAGACTATCGAGGCCCTTAACGATAAGATCACGCTCACTTCCCCAGGCGCCTCCGCTTGTGATAATGGTATCAGTCCCGCATGACGAGTCTAGTAGTTCGCGCTGAATGCTCTCCATAATGTCAACAGTGATTTTTGTTTCATAGGGGACATTGAAAGAGGATAGCCATGCTCCTATGCTAACCAGGTTACTGGCATAAAGCTGCCCTTCCTTAAGTTTCACCCCTGGAGCTATTACCTCGTCGCCGATGGCGATAAGAGCGACTTTAGGTTTTTTATATACCTTCAGGCAACTTATTCCGGCGGCTGTAATAAGGCCCAATCGGGCGGGGAGGAGCACCTCCCCTTTCCCAAGGATTACCGTTCCAGCTTTAACATCTTCTCCGGCACGAAATATATTTTTACCGACATCAGCGGTGGCCTTGATGTAGACTTCGGATGATACCTCTTCGCAAAACTCCCCGGATACTATGGCTTCGGCACCGGCCGGCACCGGCGAACCGGAGCATATTTTAACCGCCTGCCCCTCGGAAATCTCACCCTCAAATCTGGTACCAGCGAAGGCTGAACCGACCACCCGCAGGCAAATCGGACGTCGAGGAGAGGCATCAGCCACATCACAGGTCCTAACGGCAAAGCCGTCTTTAAGGGATACATCATTAGTGGGACTGTCTACCAATGCTACTATGTTTTCTGAGGTAATATATCCAGCGCAGGAAGCAGGGGGTAATCTATCAATCTTCCTGCAATCGGTATTAGAAAGGATTAAGGCCAGCGCATTCTTATATCCGATGTACTTTGTACCCTCATCAATTTCAAGGTTTGCCATTTAGTATGTTTTCAGCCTTTGATTTGTTCGATAATGGTTCTTTTAACCGTATCCCATAGCTGGTTGAAATTTGCCCCAGCCATACCCTATACCATATCTATATGCCTCAGTCAATTCTTTTAAGCGCCCAGTCCTTCCTCTAAGAATTCTAGTTTAACTGGCTTTTGCTCCGTCCTGCCTCTTTTTATGAGAACTCACCGGTATATTTCGAATACAATGGATGGTAAGCCCTGCCCTGGGGGGCTTAGAGCCGGATGTGATTTATTGCATTAGGGCGTTGTTCCCGGGGCCTCAAAAAGGCAAATTTCGTTTATTTGTGGTATAATGACGACCAGCTATCTCTCACAATATACAATGAAATATCATTGCATGGGGGAATTTTAGTATGAAACCGTTTGGAGAGCTCATCTCTTTTGAAGCCGCCCGGGAAGTCATTGAACGGCATGTCCTGCCCGTAGAGCGCACTCGGGGCTTAAGGATAGACGGTGCCCTAGGCTGCGTGCTTGTAGAGGATATCATAGCTCGTCATTATACCCCACCTTTTAACCGTGCTGCCATGGACGGCTATGCCGTTAAATCTAAGGATACAGTTGGAGCCTCAAAACAGAACCCGAAAAAATTGAATCTGGTGGGTACGCTGCATGCCGGCTCCACAACAAACGGGGAATTATCTACGGGGGAGAGTATCCAGATTGCAACCGGTGCCCCAATGCCCGCCGGGGCTGATGCCGTAGTCATGCTGGAAAACACAGAGCGCACTGATGATATAGTGAGCATCATCAAGTCCGTTTCCCCCTTGGGCAATGTGGCATTAAAAGGTGAGGATATAAAAAAAGGAGAGATAGTACTGAAACGTGGGATGCGTCTGGATGCAGGTAAGATAGGGGTGTTGGCTTCTCAGGGGTCTCGCCGTTGTAAAGTATATGATAAGCCCGTAGTAGCTATTATACCTACGGGTGAAGAAATAGTGGAGATAGGCAAAAGACTCAAGGCAGGCCAGATATATGATATCAACTCCCATACACTATCGGCGGTTGTGAAGGAAAATGGAGGTCTGCCTATAATATTTCCTATTACCGGGGATAACATCGAAGGCATTAAGGACAACCTAGCCAAAGCCCTTGATGATGCCGATATGGTGGTTATATCTGGTGGTTCATCTGTGGGAGAGAAGGACCTTATAATTGACGTACTGGAAGAGTGGGGTAAAGTTTTTTTTCACGGTATAAATATAAAACCAGGGAAACCAACCACCTTCGCCGTTGTCAAAGACAAACCGGTGCTGTGTATGCCAGGTTATCCTACATCCTGCCTCATGAATGCCTACCTGCTATTGGGTCCAGCTATAAGGAGGATGGCATACTTGCCCCCCGGGCGCAGTTTCTCTATCCAGGTTAAAATGGGTGCCAGGGTAACGGGTGGTAATGGAAGGCGACTGTTTCTACTAGTAAGGTTGGAAGGTGAAACAGCCTATCCCATACTCAAGAAATCCGGCGCCATCACCGGCACGGCACAGGCGGACGGATATATTATCGTAGACGAGGATAAGGCTTATCTGGAAAAAGACACCCGTATCAAGGCCATTCTATTCTAGGTTAAGAATACCTTTTTCTTTTGGCTGCTTTTTGGGTTTACCTGGGTTTTATCGCCGCTTCTAACTCGGCTTTAACTCCCTGTTTCACCTTCTGGCTATTATCCTCCCGGCAGCGTGACACCTTATTATGAACTTGGTCAATAGATTTTCTTCACTACTACGTGTCATAGATAGTTGACAAACATTATATTTTTATTATATAATTCACCACCGATTATTTTTTAAAAATAATTGGGAATACGAGAAAGCGAATTAGGAGGACATATGCCGTTAAACCGAAGAGACTTCATTAAAGCCTCGGGGGCTACAGTAGGCGGGTTTTTGCTGTTCAGCTCCCTGGTTGATGACGCCGTCCTAGCATCACCCGTCAAGCATATACCGCTTAAAAAGCAACGCGGTGAAACGAGTACTATTTGCCCTTACGATGCCTCAGGCTGCGGCTTTATTGTCGCCGTTGAAAACGGTAACTTGGTAAATATCGAGGGCGACCCTGACCACCCCATCAACCGTGGAGCTGCCTGTGCCAAGGGGGCTAGTCTGCCCCAAATACATAACAATGACCGCCGCCTCTCCAAGGTTCTCTGGCGTAGGCCAGGTGGCACTGAGTGGGAAGAGCTATCCTGGGACTCTGCACTTGACAAAATAGCAAGGAAGATTAAGCAAACCCGTGATGAAAGCTTTATCACAACAAATGCCAAGGGTAATCTCGTTAACCGTACCGAAGCCATCGCCTCAGTGGGCGGTGCCGCTCACGACAATGAGGAGTGCTACCTGCTGGTAAAGATGTTGCGTGCCCTCGGCCTGGTCTATATAGAGCATCAGGCCCGTATATGACATTCCTCCACTGTCGCCAGTTTGGCGGAAACGTTCGGCCGAGGGGCTATGACCAATCACTGGAATGACATTGCCAATAGTGATTGTATGATGGCTATCGGCTCTAATCCGGCTGAGAACCACCCGGCCAGCTTCGGTCATATTACTGAGGCCAAAGAGAGGGGTGCCAAGCTTATCAGTGTTGACCCCAGATTTACCCGCACCTCGGCCAAGGCCGATATCTATGCCCCCATGAGGTCGGGCACAGATGTTGCCTTCATCGGTGGCATGATTAAGTATGTGCTTGATGACATGGAGCAGAACCCCGATAACTACAATATGACCTATGTTACTGAGTACATCAATGCCTCATTCCTCATTAACCCCGACTTCAAGGGGCCGGTTGACCTGGACGGGCTGTTCTCCGGGTATGTCGGTAGCCAAAATGAAACTGACCCTGCCAAGAGAAAGTACGACAAGTCCACCTGGACCTATCAAGTAGATGAAAATGGTATCCCTATAAGAGATAAGACACTACAAGACCCCAACTGTGTCTTCCAACTGTTAAAGAAGCAGTTTGCCCGCTATACCCCGGAGATAGTTTCTAAGGTCACCGGTGCTCCTAAGGATACCTTCCTTGAGATTTGCCAGACCTATGCCGCTACCGGGCGGGTGGGCAAGTCGGGCACCATCATGTATGCCATGGGCACCACCCAGCACACCAACGGTACTCAGATGATTCGCTCCTATGCCATACTCCAGTTGCTGCTGGCTAACATCGGTGTCGCTGGCGGCGGCATTAACGCCCTGCGCGGTGAGTCCAATGTCCAGGGCTCCACCGACCACTGCCTCTTGTGGCACATCCTGCCCGGCTATATAGGCCAGCCAAGAGATACTCATACAACCCTCGCCAGTTTCATGAGTACCAAAGGCCCTACCCACGATCCCAAGAGTGCCAACTGGTGGGGCTACTATATCCCCAATACCGAGCCCGCAGACCCCTGGAAGAGTAACTATTCCAAGTATGTGGTCAGCTTGCTTAAGGCCTGGTATGGCGACAGCGCCACCTCAGCCAACGAGTTTGCTTACCACAATCTACCCAAGGCTGATGCGGGACAAGACTACTCCTGGATTTCCCTCTTTAATGCCATGGACGAAGGTATCGTCAAGGGGTTTATGGCCTGGGGGCAGAACCCGGCGGTCTGCGGCCCTAATGTCGGCGTAGCGCGAAAGGCCATGGAAAAACTGGACTGGCTGGTAGTCGCCGACCTGTGGGAGACAGAGACGGCTGCCTTCTGGAAGCGTCCCGGGGTTACCCCGGCCAATATCCAGACGGAGGTCTTCCTGCTGCCGGCAGCCTGCTCCTATGAGAAGGAAGGCAGCGTTACCAATAGCGGCCGCTGGATGCAGTGGCGCTACAAGGCAGTAGACCCGCCGGGAGTTGCCCAGCATGACTTGGGTATTATTAACGACCTGATGAAGCGCATCAGGGCACTATATCAGGCTGAGGGTGGCGAAAATCCCGCCTCCATTACCGACCTTACCTGGGACTATGGCACTGACCCCGACCCCCGTGATGTAGCCAAGGAGATTAACGGCTACGATTTAACCACTGGTAAGCTCATGGCCACCTTCGGTGCCCTCAAGAATGACGGCACTACTACCTCGGGCAACTGGCTCTACTGTAACAGCTATGTTGAGCCCGAGCTTGAGCCCGATGCTCCTATCCCCGGTAACCGGGCCAGCCGCCGCAGCCTTGATGACGGCCCCTTCAATGTTGGCATGTATTCAAAGTTTGCCTGGTGCTGGCCGGTGAACCGGCGTATCATCTATAACCGTGCCTCGGTTGACCTAAAAGGCCAACCCTGGGATAGTGAGCATCCGGTTGTCAAATTCACTGGCGAGGTCACTGATGGGAAATATACTACCAAGAAATGGGAAGGAGATGTTCCCGATGGTGGCTGGTATCCAATGAAGAATCCCGACGGTACCGACCGTGATGATACCAAGTACCCCTTCATTATGAAGCCTGAAGGGCATGCCCGTGTTTTCGGTGCCGGACGGGCAGACGGTCCCTTCCCTGAGCACTACGAGCCGTGGGAAAGCCCGGTAGATAACCTGCTTTCGGGGACTCAAAACGACCCCGCTTTCAAGATTTGGGGAGGAGCCTATAATGTCAAGGGCACTCGGGAAGAGTATCCTATTGTGTGTACGACTTATCGCCTTGTGGAGCACTGGCAGGCAGGGCAGATGAGCAGAAACCTGCCCTGGCTTGTTGAGATGCAGCCCGAACCATTTGTTGAGATGAGTGAAGAACTGGCGGCAGAAAAGGATATTGAGAATGGTGGCAGGGTTATCGTGGAATCAGCCCGGGGGCAGGTGAATATGGTGGCGCTGGTAACCAAGCGCTTCAAACCGTTTAATATTAACGGTAAGGTGGTGCACCAGGTAGGTGTCGTCTGGCACTGGGGCTATACTGGCCTGTCCACCGGTGATAGTGCCAATATCCTTACTCCCAATGTCGGGGATGCTAACACTATGATACCGGAATACAAGGCTTTCCTAGTTAAAGTCCGTAAGGCTTAAGCAATGGTTTTAGTTTGTACTTGGAGGTAATAAAATGGCAGATAAAGCAATCTTATATGACCCAACAAGGTGCATGGCTTGCCGCGGTTGCCAAGTAGCTTGCAAGCAGTGGAATGAGCTTTCGGGAGAGGAGACGGTTAACGAGGGCAGTTATGAGAATCCACCTGACCTCTCTCCTCAAACCTGGCTTAAGATGAAATTTACCGAGATTGAAGATGGAGGCCGTGTTCGCTGGCTCTTCACCCGACAGGCATGCATGCACTGCACCGATGCCGCCTGTGTCCGGGTTTGCCCCAATGACTCCCTCTACCACCACGAGCTTGGCTTCGTCGCCTATAACAAGGACACATGTACCGGCTGTGGTTACTGCATTGATGCCTGTCCCTTTAGCGTGCCGCGCTCTACGAGTAATATTATCACCGGCTTCGCCAAGATGGATAAGTGCACCTTTTGTACCAGTCAGGGGCTGGATCGCATCGCTGAAGGTTGGGAGCCAGCCTGTGTTAAGACCTGTCCTCCTAGAGCCCTGGTTTATGGGGACCGCGACGCGATGGTAGCAGAAGGTAATGAACGTGTCCAGGCGTTAAAAAACAAGGGATGGACAAAAACTAACCTGTATGGAGAAAATGAGCTTGACGGCCTGCATGTTCTATATGTTCTTGACGATTCCCCATCCGTCTACGGTCTGCCGGAATCACCCCAGGTTTCATGGGCTACTGTTGCCTGGAAGGATATAGTCCAGCCGGCTGGCTGGGTAGTGGGAGGCCTAGCGATTGCAGGTCTGGGATTGAACTGGGTGATAGCTCGTCGAGCTAGTGCCAATAAGGAGAAGTAATGACAAATAACAAAGTAGAAAAGTACAGAAAACCAATAAGAATACTGCACTGGGTACATGCTTTTTCCTTTGTCATCCTGCTCCTCACCGGGCTTGTATTTTTTATCCCGGCACTGGGCTTCCTGGCAGAGGATGGCTGGACCCGCCTTATCCATCGTATCATGGCGGTTATTTTCGTCGCCGCACCCATCATCTATACAATACTTGACCCCAAATCAGTAGGCAGAGGCTTAAAACAAGCCTTTACCTGGAATAAAGAAGATATAGGCTGGCTAAAAGCTGCCCCTGGCTACTACTTCATGGGTGATGAAAGTAGGATGCCACCCCAGGGCTCTCTGAATACCGGACAGAAGATGTGGTGGTGCACAGTAATAGTATTCGGGGTAATAATTGTCATCACCGGAGGGATATTGTGGTTTGCCAAGGAAACCGCCTCGCCGGCAGTCCTACAGTGGGCGGTTTTAATCCTTGATATTTCGTTTATTATTACAGGCACTATGTTCCTACTGCATATTTACCTTACTCTATTCCATCCGAAAATGACCGAATCCTGGGATGCTATGGCAAGCGGTAAAATATCAGTTGAGTACGCCAAGAGCCATCACGGTAAGTGGTATAACGAAATTACCAAAGGTGGGGAAAAAGGGTCTTAGTGAAAAAAGAAACGACCATAATCCTCGGAAAGTTATCCAAGATTGAAAAGGAGAAGGGGGAACTCCCCCTTCTCCTGGCATTTTATAGAAAACTTTTACAGATTCAAGCCAGGGCCCAGAAACGGATTAGCAAACCCAAGCCTAGTATAAACAGCGAGGCTATCTGCCAGCGAACGCAGGATGGGCAGCCGTTATTAAATATTGATGAATTTGTGCTTGACCGGGGGTTGGTACAAGAGCTGTTCGTTGAGGTTATCAAGGCCTTCGCCAGCTACCCTCAGCTTTTCGGTGAACTCCCTGAGAAACTCCTGAGACCAGGGGCAGGGCGCCTTCTCACTCATAAAGCTATTAAGGCATGGTTCACCGGAAAGGAACTGCCGGCAACGATGCAAGATGGTGTTAGTGAGAATCTTATGCCGGCGATAATTCAGGCAACACTGCAACCGTTTTTAGCTTACTATTCTGAAGAATTTAAGGAGTCTGCTGACGAGGTGAATTGGCAACGGGGCTACTGTCCGATATGCGGCGGTACTCCAGATTTTTCTTATCTTGACAATCAACGTGGCGCACGACATCTAGTCTGCTCTCGCTGCGATGCAGAATGGTTGTTTAAGCGATTAGAATGCCCTTTTTGCGGATGCCAGGAACAAAGTGCCCTGCACTATTTTACCGATGACAAGGAACTCTACCGTCTTTACACCTGCCAGCATTGCCAAAAATACATTAAGGCTATTGATTTAAGTAAGACCAGAGAAAAAATTATCTTCCCCCTCGAACGTCTGCTGACAATTGATATGGACAGGCAGGCCCGGGAGAGGGGTTTTAAAAACACATAGGTTTTACAATCCAGTTTTACCAAGCAGCACAGAGAAAGCCTTCCGTGTTTAAAGGCAAACGAGTTTTCCCCCAATAACCTGCTTTTAGTAAAGGTCTTACTATCTTGGTACTTTCTTCCACACCAATAACTAAGGGGTTTTCCTTTGGAGTATTGGTTATATTAGCATTGGTTTTACTCAATGATTACCCTTTCTATATGTGGCTTGCTGTTTTCGTGTTTGTGGTTGCTGATATTTATGGTTCAATTTACTTCTGGCAGAAGTAGTAATATTTCTCCTTTCTTTCCACACTAATAATTCCTGGATATAATGACTAAACCACATAAAGCTAAAACAATAAAATATGTTACTAATTCTCCTTTCGTTATGGTCATCAGGCTCATATCCCCCTCCCAGCCTTATTCTGGCTAAGAGGATAGTAGCTTTAAAAAATGCATGCAACATTAATCAAGCAGAACCAGCTAAGGCAATAATTGACAGAAAGCAACCCGAAGAGATATAGTAAAATAAAATGGGCATCAATAAGATTATTACTGGCAGCATAATCAATACCGAGGAATTGGCCTATATACTGGACGCTTTTCTTATAGGACAATTGCAGGTTATCGGACATATTGCTGCACAAATTCTACATCGTTAAGCTCTTTCTAGATACTTTTTCCGGGGTTATTATTTATCTGAATACTCTAATATTATTAGTAAGTAGGAGTGATATTCTTAAATTAAAGTAAAAGGGGGAAGGATTCGGGGTTTGCTACTAAACCCCCAGCTCCGTAAGCATCAATTGTTAATAGCTACGGAAGACTTAATGGACACATATGGTATTTACGTGGAGGGGAATAGGCCCTGGTGAGCCTCGCGGACTTCAACTCCGTTGGCGGCAATTTTAATTGTCGCGGGGGGTTCGATTCCCTCCCCCTCCGCCAGAGATTATCACTATACGGATTGTAAATCTAAGAAAGGAGGCCCAGACGGATGACAGAAAACATCATCAAGCTAACTGCCTATTCTCGTTACGCTGGTTGAGCGTCCAAAATAGGTCCGGGTGACTTATATAAAACGATCTGCGGCCTGCCTTTGCAGGACGACCCGAATTTAATTGTTGGCTTGGACAGGGCAGATGATGCCGGAGTCTACAGGCTTAATGATGATCTAGCCATCGTCCAGACGGTAGACTTCATTGCGCCGGTGGTCGATGACCCTTATAGCTTCGGCATGATTGCCGCTGCCAACGCCCTAAGCGATGTCTATGCTATGGGTGGCAAACCCATTACGGCTATGAACGTGGTTTGTTTCCCCAGTGAGAAAATGGATATTTCCATACTAACCCGGATTTTAAGCGGGGCGCTGTCTAAGCTGACTGAGGCTGATGTGACGCTTGTCGGTGGGCATAGTCTAAAGAACGAGGAATTAAAGTACGGCTTATCTGTTACCGGAATTATCAACCCGCAAAAGGTCATAACCAACAGCGGGGCCAAGCCCGGGGATAAGCTGATACTGACCAAACCACTTGGCATTGGTATTATTAGCACTGCCATAAAAGCCGGATTGGTCGATAATAATACAGAGTTAGGGCTAATCGAGCAAATGGCACAGCTAAATAGGGAAGCGGCAGATATAATGGTATTATTGGGAGTTAATGCCTGCACCGATATTACCGGCTTTGGCCTGATAGGCCATGCCTGTAAAATGGCGGAAAACAGCGGTATATCCATCCAGCTCTCTGTGGATAAAATCCCGTTGATAGATAAAGTGTTGCAGTTTGTTAGCATGGGGTTGGTGCCGCTTGGCGCGTGTTCCAACCGAGAATTTTATTCCAGCCAGGTTAATGCAGGTGGTACGGAAGAGGAATTGATGGACGTATTCTTTGACCCTCAGACTTCGGGTGGCTTATTAATTGCCGTACCTCCACAAAAAGCGGACGAGATGCTTGACCGTATGAAACAGACGTACAAAAAAGCGGCTATTATAGGACAGGTATTGAAAAAGGAAGGAAGCCGTCTTATATTTAGATGAGAACTATTGATAATAATCAGGAAAGAAAAGACCAAACAAATAACAAAGAGCTACGTAAACTACCATCGGTGGAGCAGGTTCTGGCCTCCGGTGGAATCCAGGATGCAATAACCAGGTACTCCCGTGCACTGGTAACACAATCAATACAGACAGTATTAGCCGAAAACCGCGGGCGGATACTGAGCGGTGGCACCTGCCCCTCCAGGCCCGAGATATTACACGAAATAACACAGCATCTGTACCGGCAATGGTCCGGGTTATGTAGCCCGATAATCAACGGCACCGGCGTAATCTTGCATACCAATATCGGGCGGGCACCGTTATCCGGTAAAGCAGCAGCCTCGTTATCTGAAACAGGTAAGAATTACTGCAATCTGGAATATGATCTACCAACTGGCAAACGCGGCGTAAGGGCGCAGGCGGTTGAGAAGCTACTTTGCGCTATAACAGGTGCAGAGAGTGCCCAGGTGGTCAATAACAACGCGGGAGCTGTCTTTCTCATCCTGGCAGCCCTCTCCGAAGGCAAAGAAATTATCCTCTCACGAGGAGAGCTGGTGCAGATTGGCGGGGGCTTCCGCATGCCTGAAATTATAGAGGTAGCGGGCGTTTGCCTCAGGGAAGTTGGAACGACTAACAAGACATTTATCGAGGACTATGAGCGTGCCATTGGTGAAAAAACGGCTTTGCTGCTAAAGGTTCATACCAGCAATTTCGCCATCCGGGGTTTTACCAATTCCGTCAGCACGGAGGAGTTGAGAACCCTCGGCGAAAAATATAATCTTCCGGTCGTCTACGACATAGGTAGCGGGGCACTCCTGGACACAGCGGATTTTGGTTTGGAACATGAAACAACGGTGCAGGAAGCACTAACCAATGGAGCCGATATAGTCTGTTTCAGCGGCGACAAGCTGTTGGGAGGCCCCCAATCAGGTATCATATTAGGAGCAGAAAAATATCTTGATATACTCAGGAAGCACCCGCTGCTAAGAATCGTTCGCATCGACAAGATGTCCACCATAGCTCTTGAAGCTACCCTGATGCACTATCTAAAAAAAGAGGCGATAACTGAGATACCGGTATGGCAGATGATAAGTGCCAGCATTGACGGGCTCAGGGCTAGAGCCAAGGCGGTTATTAAGGAGCTTATCAGTGCCGGGGTAAAATCAGAAATTCAGGAAGGTAGAAGCATGGTTGGGGGTGGCTCCTTGCCTGACCAGACCTTACCAACCATACTGGTTGTCATAAAACCCCCTTGCTCAGTTGAGGAATTTGCTCTTAAGTTACGCTTGTCATCGCCGGCGATTATCGGCAGGATCAGCGAAAATAGCTTTATCATAGACATACGCACGGTCTTACCGTCATTAGATAAAACTATGATTGCAGTTATCAAAGATGCTTTTGCTCAAACCGGATAAGGGAAATGTTAACTTTTTGTACTGCTGGCCATATTGACCACGGCAAATCTTCGCTGGTCAAGTCACTTACCGGGATAGACCCTGATAGGTTGCCCGAGGAAAAGAATCGCGGCATGACCATTGATCTGGGATTTGCCTGGATGCAGGCCTTCTCTGGCGAAATGGTAGGTATCGTTGACGTTCCCGGTCATAAGCAATTTGTCAGAAATGTGATCCCCGGCATGGGCAACATCGATGCTGCTATCTTAGTCATCGCTGCCGATGATGGTTGGATGCCACAATCCGAAGAACACACCCAGATTATGGACTTGCTCGGCGTGAAACATGGAATTGTTGCCCTGACCAAAGTGGACCTGGTAGACGATACAGCCTGGCTGGAGATGGTTGAAAAAGATATAACTACCAGGTTGGCTCAAACCAGCTTGCAAGATGCCCCCATAATAAGGGTCAGTAATAAGGATTGTACCGGTATTAATAAGCTTAAAGAGGCGATTGACCGGCTTGTTCTTAAAATAGCTTCCAACAGGGATATTGGCAAACCGCGACTGCCTATAGACAGGGTTTTTACCATGAAGGGAAGCGGTGTGGTGATCACCGGAACGTTGATAAACGGCAGCCTCGCTCCCGGCGATGATGTGATTATTTTACCCGATGGGCTGACAGCCCACATACGGTCAATTGAAAGCTATAAGCAAAAAGTAGACAAAGCACTACCGGGAAGCAGGGTAGCCCTTAATTTAACAGGCATAAAAAGGGAGAAGCTTAAACGGGGTGATATCATCATGCCCCACAAGGCTAAGGTAAGCAGAATAGCCAACGTTGAAATAAGATTACTACCAGGACCAACTAAACTCAAAAACAATAACGAACTCCTGGTATATCTGGAAACCAGCGAGCTTACGGCAAGGCTGGTCCTCATTGGAGCCAAAGATGTAAAGCCGCAGGAGGCAACCTTTGCTCAGCTACGATTTGAAAAGGATGTTGCTATGTATATCGGGGAGCGCTTTATCTTAAGAAACCCCTCACCCGTATGTACTATAGGCGGCGGTATCATTCTTGACCCGTTTGCAACCAAATATAGAGTTAAAGATGCTTATAAGCTATCAACTTTTATCGGAAGAAGGAGGGGGCTCAGCCTTGAAGAGTTAATCCTGACCGAGGTTGAGAAACTCAAGTATGCAGAGAGAGGAGAGCTGCTTAAAGCCAGCTGTTACTCTTCAGCAGAGATAGATGGCTGCGTTAATAAACTTATTGCCCAAAGCAAGCTGATGAACATCGCTTCATATATCGTCGGGGTAGACTACTGGCAGGAGCTAGCTAACAGACTGCTGGAGGCTTTACGGCTGATGCATAAATCTAACCCCTTGAAGGAATCAGTCTCCCAGGCAGCGTTAATGGCATGCCTGAATTTACCCAGGACATTGTTCAGCCAATTGATTTCGTACCTGGTTAATAAGGGAGAAATAGTCCACGCGGGGGATTCAATTGCCATAGCAAAACACAAGCCGAAACTATCCTCTTGGCAGGAAGCAGTTATCTCCAACATAAAAGAGCTTTTTACAAAAAACCCCGCCAGCCCACCAACGTTGAAAGAATTAGCATCTCAGATTCCCGGTAGCGAGGAAATAATCCGCTTTATGTGCAGAGAGAACATACTGGTGGAGATCGGTGACGGGATTTTCCTGGATGCGAGGCATTATCAGGACATTAAAAGGGGGGTAATCGATTTCCTGACGAAGAAAGGGAGAATCACCATACAGGACTTTAATTCCCTTTTTGGCTTTAGCCGTAAATATACCATACCTATTCTTACTGCTCTGGATAAGGAGGGTATTACCAGACGGGAAGGGGATATAAGAGTGCTAGTTTGAAATAAGAATAAGCCGGGCTTCTTCGTATTAAGAAAAGGGGCGGCTATTTTTAACCTGGGTTATGATGATTGCTCTATAACTACTATTCAAAGATTAACTTATAAAAAGGGGGTGACTGACCTGCCCCCATAAGGTGTACCACTTGTTAAGTTAGAGTTACCGGTATTATGGCCTCAATGACCTAACGCCCAGGATACGTGAACTAAGAAACCGGCAGGAACGATTATTGAGCAGGCGGATTGAACCTGAGGCGTTGATGTTAGATAGAAAGGTGGAGCTAGCCGACTTGGGCATGGTTTGTAAAAGAAGTAATTGTATTCAAAGATGAGGTACAGCTTAGTTATACTGTACCCTTGTTGCCGAAAGGATTGATGAAGGAGAAGGCAGGAGCTCTAGCCCGGTATTTTTGCTAAATTTAGCTTTATGGTGGGCGGTAGAGGACTTGAACCTCTGACCCCCTGCGTGTAAAGCAGGTGCTCTAACCAACTGAGCTAACCGCCCAAGTGGCGCGCTTGGCGGGGCTCGAACCCACGGCCTCAGCCTCCGCAGGGCTGCGCTCTATCCAACTGAGCTACAAGCGCTCACTGGTGCCGAAGGTGGGATTTGAACCCACACGCCCTTAAGGACACTACGCCCTGAACGTAGCGCGTCTGCCATTCCGCCACTTCGGCCGAAACAACTAGATTATACTTGGGCTAATGGGTAGTGTCAACGAGAGGGCAATGGGGGGATATTAGAAGTCCGGTATCGGGGGCAGGTTCAGTTTATGGCGGTTGCTGGCTATCATTTGTTCTATTTTCTCCCTGACCATGCCCGGTACTTCACCGCCGGTCAGGAGTCTGTCCAGCTCGTCATAGCTGTAGCCGAGCTCGTCTTCATCGGTTTGACCGTGCCAAAGGCCGGCTGAGGGCGGCTTGTCGATAATTTCCTGCGGTATATTCAGCAAGCTGGCTAGTTCTCTAACCTGCGACTTGACCATGTTGCCCAGAGGCAGGATATCAACGCCGCCGTCACCGTATTTGGTGAAGTAGCCCACAGCGAGCTCGCTCCTGTTGCCGGGACCAACTACCAGATAGCGGAACTGGTTGGCATGGAAGTAGAGGGTGAGCATCCTTAGCCTGGCTTTGAGGTTGGCTCTGGCTACCCTGTCGGCATCAGCTTCCCCCTCGCTGTTCAGGGACCTAAGAAGCGTGTCATAGGCGGCGTCGAGGACAATCTTTTTCGTCGGGATGGAGAACCTTTCGGCTATGGCGAGGGCGTGTTGCTCGTCCTGCGGGTGGCTGTGGCAGGGCATAAGTAGGCCCAGCGTGTTGTCGCCGCAGGCGCGGCGGCATAAAACGGCTACCACCGAGGAGTCTACACCACCGCTCATGCCGAACACCACCCCCTTTAAGCCGGTAGCCTTCACCCTTTCCTTAATCCATAAGACCAGCCTGTCAGCCAGTTGCACCCCGTTCATAAGAACTCTCCCCGCAGGTTGGTGTTGATTTAGTATACCTTCTGGCACTTGCCCGGTCAAAGGCTTTCTCTCTTTGGCTTTGTGCTTGCCGGAGGCTAGAATAGATTTTTCAGCAGTGATTAAGCGTGAGGAGGCGATGCAGGGGTTTCTACCGACAGGAATTTACCATAAATGATGATGATTACTCCGGATATAGCCCAGGCTAAGGCTATCACAAGAACAGGAGCAATCAGATACGGATAGTTATGAAATAAGCCGAGCTCACTATTATAACTGGATGGTATCCAGAAGGTAATAGACAGAGCCAGACACAGAAATACTGCTCCGCCGATATGATGCCACCTTTTGGAGACCTCCAATATGATTACAATAAACCCGATACCGGCAAAAAGGGATATCAGCCCGGTAAAAAGAAGGTCAAAAAAACTGCCGGTAATGGTTGCTGTTTTTAAGATGTTTGCAATTACACTGCTGATAACACTGATAGCGAGCAGTATATAAAGTAACAGTTCTGCGATTATAGTAATTTTGCCTATTTGAAATCCGCTGTATTTCATGTTCATTCGATAATATATATTCTCGGTTGTTAATCTAACTTATAGATTGCGTGGTGTCAATGTGTCAGGCTAATCTATTGTGTTCCAGCCCGGTTGTTTCTTCAGTATTTGCTTTTATGTCGACCTAACCTTTTACGCCGAACTTCGTTATAACTATTGACAGCATGAAAGGAGAGGGCAATGGATAGCATAATTAATTATACAAAGAGGTTTCTTTTCCAGTTCCGGTGGACCTTTATGTCTCAAGAGAAGAGGTATGTCTATCTTTGGAACCGGACGGATTCTCACTATAGATACTAGCCTACTCCTTGATGCCGACACTGCCGCTTCCCCGGCAATTGGGGCAGGTCTTGAGACCTGCCTTATCGGCCCGGGTGGTCGGTGCCTTGGGGTTGGCGCCGAAGGGTAGTTCCCTCGGGACCTTGCCGCTCCCCTTGCAAACAGGGCACCTGGATATTATTTCCACTGCTGCCTATTAACCCCACTCTATAATCTGGCTTAATTATATACTATTTGCGAACCTGTTACATATCGGTTTCATGTTTTTTTGTACCGGCTTGAGGTAAAAAATAGACGGATTTATCTTCTTGACATACCGTTACAGGAGAGAGATATTATAGGTAGAATTCAAACGAGGAGGTAAACGGTTATGGCAAAAGAAGAACTGGTTAAGATGTTGAACCAGGCCCTGGAACTGGAGCATCAGGCTATGATTCAGTATCTATCTCATGCTGAGCTTGTGGATGGGCTTAACTCGGAGCCGATAATCGAGCGCCTGAAGGAGATAGCCGACGACGAGAGAAAACACGCTGAGCTACTCAGGGGGATTATCGGCGGTTATCTGGGTGGGGTGCCTTCTATGGGTATAGCCAAAGCCCACCCGGCTAAAACGGTAAAGGAGATTCTGGAAACCAACCTCGCCGATGAAAAGGAAGCCGTCGATATGTACTCGGAGATACTGGACAAAGCAAGGGCGATGAAAGACGAGCTTAAATACGAATACTTTCAGATAGAGCATACCGTGCGGCATATTATCCAGGATGAGCAGGAGCATATCTCCGAAATCAAGGTTCTTCTGGGCTTATAATTAGACCGGGCTAAGATATACTGACTATTGCTGGTGTGGCCGGTATCTGGAATTAAAGTACTCGCTGCACCGGCCTTATTATGTGTTCTGATCTCCCCGCATCGGGTGAGTGAAAGTGCCTTTTACAAAAAGAACCTTCAGCGGCTTTGGCCGGTTTTTGAGAGAGACGGCCGGTTTATTAAAAAATTGGCGCCAGATTAGAAAGGCTATGCGCTCGGAGGTAATATCGCCTGCTTTTCGGGAACGTCTTATGCTATCGGTAACAGCAGTAAATGAATGCCGTTATTGCACCCATGCTTACAGCAAAGAGGCCTTAAAACACGGCATCGTCCAGCTTGAGCTGGAGCGGATCCTGTCAGGTAGGTTTGAAGAATGCCCCGGGCGCGAAATACCGGCTATTCTTTATGCCCAGCATTGGGCGGAAAGCGATGGACATCCGCCAGCCGAAGCCCTGGACGAACTGAAGAAAAACTATTCCCCACAAGAGATTGAGTATATCCATTTATACCTCAGGATGATACGCCTGGGTAATCTTGCCGGGAATAGCTGGGACTATATGCTTTCCCGTCTGCCCTGCCTTCGCCGGTACAGTAGATAGCCCCCGGCTAGCCCGGCAACTATCACCGCCAGCCCTGTTGTCGCCAGAGCTACGAGCATGGTGGCGTCGTACCAGAAGCCCTGGGGGAAGAGCATTATCAGGTAGTCTCTGGCCGGGTCGAGCAGCCACAGGTCGTTGGCAAAGCTGATGAGGTGGAACTGCAAAAAGAAGCCCTGAAAATCCAGCATCGCCGCCAGCCCTAAAGCCAGAATCAAACCGAGGGTGATGCCACCACCGATAGCCGTTGCTGTCGCCAGCCGCCGGCGCCGCTCTTCTGTCAGCCAGCAGAGGCTTACCACGGCGTAGAGCAATACATAGCTACCAGTAGCCAGTAAGACCCGATAGTCCAGCCAGATTAGCCCCTTGACATCCCTGAGGTGGGCTACCTCCCGCTGGTTAAATAAGGCGAAGGGCTCGCCGTCCTTGATTACGGTCAGGTCGATAGACTCCTCACCCGAGTTAAAATAGTCTATTAGCCCGCTGGCTGCCTTCTCCAGTTCGGTATCATCTATCCCAGTGGTCTGGTTTACACCATACTTGTCAAAGCCGTACTCGAACAGCCACTTGCTGTTTATCGCTAGGCCGAGGACGGCGGTAAACAACATCACCGGCAGGCAGAGTATGAACAGCCACCGGGCGGTGATACCGAGAATCCTCACCACCCTTTCCATTACAGACCTGATTTTACACTGTCGGGGGTGGAAAAAGATAGAAAAAGGGAAATCTCTCCCCCTGCCCCCTCTCTTTATTAAAGAGAGGGGGATATAGAGAAGAGGGGCTAATGCCCCTCTTAAACTCCCACTTTTGGGTGGGTATAGATAATAAAATATAGAGATTACCATCCATAGCAACCTCTCCCCCTTAATCCCCCTCTCCTTACAAGGAGAGGGGGAGACTGGAATGTAGGGACTGCATCTCTCCAAACCTCCTGCCTTTATAAATACAGAGCCTCTCTTAAACACCCCTTTTACAGGTGATGATTAGGAGAGTGGAGGTATATAAAAAAGGGGAGTGTTAGAGGGGGTTTCACCCCCTCTTTCTCTTATTCTCCCTTCCCTTGTTAAGAAATAAGCAAATTTTTATCTCGATTTCTTCTGGTTAGCTTTGAAAAACAAGGTCTTAAAAAGGCTGTCTGTGATATAATCTTTCTTGATTTCTTCCGATTAGAGGTGCCATGTTCACCCATCTCCATGTGCATACCGAATACAGCCTGCTTGACGGCATGTGTCGTATTCCCCAGCTGGTAGCCAGGGCTAAGGAGCTGGGTATGAACGCCCTGGCCATAACCGACCACGGCGTCCTGCATGGTGCCATCCAGTTCTACTCTGCCGCCAGGGAGGCGGGCATAAAGCCCATTATCGGCTGTGAGGCCTATATAGCACCGGGCAGTCGTTTCAGCCGCAGTGCCAGTGATAAGAACAGCTACCACCTTGTCCTGCTGGCTAAAGACCAGACCGGCTATCACAATCTCATCCAGCTGATTACCAAGGCGCACCTCGAGGGCTTCTACTACAAGCCGAGGATGGACAAAGAGATTCTGGAGCAGCATCATCAGGGCTTGATTGCTCTCACTAGTTGTATCGCCGGCGAGGTGCCACGCCTGATACTGGAAGGGCGTTATGAGGAGGCAAAACAAGCCGCCCTGTGGTATAAGCAGACCTTCGGCGATTTTTACCTGGAGATACAGCGGCACCCCATCCCCGAGCTGGAGCAGATAAATAAAGCTCTTATCCCCATGAGCGACGAGCTGGATATTCCCCTGGTGGCTACCAATGATGTCCACTATATCAACAGGGAGGACGCCAAAGCCCACGACCTGCTGCTGTGCATCGGCACCAACTCCTCCATCCTCGATGACAAGAGAAAGAAGATGGCTGCTGACTGCTTCTATCTCAAGAGCCCCCAGGAGATGGCTGAGCTTTACAGTGATATTCCCCAGGCTCTGGAAAACACGGAAAAGATTGCCCGGATGTGCCATCTTGAGCTTGAATTCGGTCGTCTCCGCCTGCCGGAGATAGAGCTACCCGAGGGCAGGTCGGCGGACCAGTTCCTAACCGACCTCTGCTATGAGGGATTACCTGAATTCTATCCTCAACCCAGCATGGAGATAACCGAGCGGCTGGCCTATGAGCTGGAGGTAATCGAAAAGACCCGGTTCGCCAATTACTTCCTGGTCGTCTGGGATATTATCTCCTATGCCAAGGAGAACGGCATACTCTTCAATGTCCGGGGCAGTGCCGCCTCCAGCATCGTCCTTCACTGCCTGGGGATTACCGAGATTGACCCCATTGAGAACGGGCTTGTTTTTGAGCGCTTCCTGAATCTGGAGCGCCGGGAGATGCCCGATATAGACCTGGATTTTGAAGACTCCCGTCGCGATGAGGTCATTGGCTATGTATCTCAGAAATACGGTCGCGACCACGTCGCCCAGATTATCACCTTCGGTACCCTGGGTGCCCGGGCGGCTATCCGGGATGCCGGGCGGGCGCTGGGGATGCCCTATAGCGATGTCGACCGCGTTGCCCGTCTGGTGCCCTTTGCCCCGGGTATAACCCTCGACCGGGCGCTGGAAGAGAACAGGGAACTAAGGGATATCTACCATGAAGACGCTGTAGTCAAAAATCTGGTCGACTCCGCCCGGGGGGTTGAGGGGATTTCCCGCCATGCCAGCACTCACGCCGCCGGCGTTGTCATATCCAAGGAGCCCCTTGCCCGGCATACTCCGCTACAGAGGCTCAGCCGCAGCAGTAATCATGAGCTGGTTATGACCCAGTTCGCTATGGAGGATATCGCCCGCATCGGGCTGCTCAAGATGGACTTTCTGGGGCTGGCTAACCTGACCATTCTGGGCAAAGCACAGGAGATTATCGGTAACAGCCGTGGCATTGACATTGACCTGCACCGTATCCCGCTGGATGATGCCAGAACCTTTGAGCTGTTGTCCCAGGGTGAGACCACCGGTGTCTTTCAGCTGGAAGGCAGTGGTATGCGCCGTTATATCAAAGAGCTCAAACCATCCACCTTCAGCGATATCGCCGCCATGGTCGCCCTCTACCGCCCGGGGCCGATGGAGCAGATACCCCGTTTTATTAAAGCCAAGTATGGGCTGGAGCCCATCCACTATCCCCACCCCGCCCTATCAGACATCCTCGAGGAGACCTACGGGGTGATTGTCTATCAGGAGCAGGTGCTGTTTATTGTCCGCACCTTTGCCGGCTACAGCTTGGGCCAGGCCGATATCTTCCGCAAGGCGATGGGCAAGAAGATTCCGGAGGTTATGAAAAAAGAGAGGCGCAACTTCATCAACGGCGCCAAGAAGAACGGCTTCTCCGCTGAGGTAGCCGGCGAGGTTTTCAGCCTTATAGAGCCCTTTGCCGGCTATGCCTTCAACAAGGCTCACGCCGTAAGCTATGCCCTCATCGCCTACCGCACTGCCTACCTCAAGGCAAACTACCCGGTGGAGTATCTGGCCGCCCTGATGATTGCCTGTGCCGACCAGTCGGAGAAGATAGCTACCGCTGTTGCCGATTGCCGCCGTCTGGGGATTGAGGTTTTGCCACCCGATATCAACCGCTCTCAGGCTAGCTTTGTTATAGAGAAGCTAGCCGGCGGCGCCGACGCCATTCGCTTCGGGCTGGCGGTGGTTAAGAACGTTGGGGCGGGGGCGATAGAGCCGATAATAGCGGAGCGTGCTAAAGGGGGTGAATATAAGTCCATCGAGGACCTGTGCCGCCGGGCTGACCTGAGCGGCATCAACAAGCGGGTGATGGAGAGCCTTATCAAGGCCGGTGCCCTGGACTCTCTGGCTGACAGGGGCACCCTGCTGGCTAATATCGGTCTTTTCCTGTCTCTGTCCCAGCGTGAGCAGAAGCTGAAGGAGACGGGACAGTCGACCATGTTCGACCTGTGGGGGGAGACGGTTAACATTCCCATGCCCAGCCTTGATATGGAGTCTGCAGATGCCTCTAGAAGAGAAATATTAAGCTGGGAGAAAGAACTGCTGGGGGTCTATCTCTCGGAGCACCCCTTCAGCCCGTTCGTCAGTCAGGCGGCGGCGGAGAACACCACCCTCTGCGGTCGGGTTGACGCCGAGATGGAGGGTAAGACAGTAGGTATCGCCGGTATGGTGGCTTCGGTCCATAACCTGGTTACCAGGGACGGCCAGCCGTCCGCCAGCGTCGTGCTGGAGGACCTGGACGGCCGGCTCGAGGTTATGGTCTGGCCCCGGGTATATGCCGCGACCAGAGATTTATGGCAGGAGGGGAATATACTGCTGGTCGATGGCAAGGTGAAGCTCCGGGGCGACCGGGTACAGCTGGTCTGCGAGCACGTACGATACTACCATCTTGAGGGGGTTGGGGGTGAAGGAGCGGTTGTTTTACCGCCGGCTGAGGCACCGCCGGCTGCCGTAGAAACTAAAAAAACACCATCTGAAACCCGCCGGCTGGTCATCAGCCTGGAGCAGACCGGCGATAAGAGCGGTGATATAGCCAATCTGCATAAGGTTGTCGCCGTTCTACGGGACTTCCCCGGGAATGACGAGGCCAGCCTGATGATTGATAACGAGAAGAAGCTCTTTAAGCTCAGACTGCCCGGCTTACGCATTGATTACTGCCCCGAACTCCACCGGCGGCTTGCCGAGCTAATCGGTGAGGATAGAATAAAACTAGAGACAAAAGGCTAGACTGATTGCGACATTTGTCTTTTTTGTGATATTAGTATTACGGCAATTAGACTAAATTCCTAGGACTTTTGTCCAAAATATTGACATAATGTGGTATAATCAATATTTGGTAATGGTATAGCATTACTATTAGGTATAAGGTTTGATTGTGAGATGTGATTTAAGTAAGGGTGGGGGGGGGGGGGGTAGTGGGGGTTGAGAATAAGTTTAGAAATACGGGAATAGAGCCTATCGGTGCTGTCCCCTGGGGCACACACATCTGCCAATTTTATAACACTAAACAAGACTTACTTGATATCTTGGTGCCTTTTTTCAAAACAGGATTGCAGAATAATGAATTCTGTATGTGGGTTACTTCAGGGTCCCTCACCGAAAAAGAAGCCCAAGAAGCCATGGGGAAGGCTGTGCCTAATTTCACTCGATATCTAGAGAGAGGGCAAATAGATTTTGCCCCGTATAACGAATTTTATTACAAAGGCGGTGTTTTCAATCTGCAAGGAGTTTCAGGTATCTTGAATGATAAACTAAACCAAGCCCTGGACAAGGGTTATGATGGAATGAGAGTAACCGGTAATATGGCTTGGGTTGAAAAAAAAGATTGGAGAAAGTTCAGTGATTATGAAGCAGAAATAAACAGGGTCATCGATAAATACCGTATACTCTCTATTTGCACTTATTTCTTTGATGAGTGTGAAGCAGGCGAAGTAATAGATGTGGTGAGCAGCCACCAGTTGGCTCTCATTAAACGGATATATGGCTGGGTATTAATAAAGCCCGGGGAAGCACTATGGGAGAGCGAGGAGAAACACCGTTCCCTGTTTGAAAATATGCTTAACGGTTATGCCTATTGCAAGATTCTGGTTGACGAGAATAATCAGCCTGTTGACTTTGTTTACCTTGATATTAACGATGCCTTTGAAAAGTTAACCGGGCTAAAAAGAGAAGATGTTGTCGGTAAAAAGGTTACAGAGGTAATACCGGGAATCAAGGAATCACAACCCGAATTTTTCAAAATTTATGGTGAAGTTGCCTTAACAGGGAAACCAACCCGATTTGATATTTATCTTGAGCTTTTAGAAATATGGCTTGATATCGCTGTATATAGCCCTCAAAAGGATTATTTTGTGGCTGTTTTTGAAAACATCACCGAGCGCAAGCGGGCGGAGGAAAAGCTGGCAGAGAGTGAGGAAAGGTTCCACACCTCTGTGGAGACCTTGCTTGACGGCTTCGCCATCTTCTCTGCCATCCGCGATGAAGCGGGCCATATCGTAGACTTCCGGTACGAGTACGTCAATGAATCTGGCTGCCGACTGAATAAATGGACCTATGAAGAGCAGGTAGGACATACCCTTTTAGAATTGCTGCCTATGCACAAGGATACTGGCCTGTTCGATGAATACGTGCAGGTGGTAGAGACCGGGCAGCCGTTAGCCAAAGAATCCTTTATCTATGAGGATGTGTTCGGAGGTGGGCAGCGGCTAGCCCGGACCTTCGACTTTCATGCAGTGAAGCTGGGCGATGGTTTTGCTGTGGACTGGCGAGACGTCACCGAGGGCAAGCAGGCTGAGGAGTCTTTACGTCTTCAATCCGAAATTGCAGCTAACATGTCAGAGGGTTTTTATCTTGTCGGAGTTAATGATGGTGTGATCCGCTACGCCAATCCAAAATTTGAGACGATGTTTGGCTATGAACCTGGTGAAATGGTTGGGAAACACGTCTCTATCGTCAACGCCCCTACCGATAAGAGTCCTAAAGATATAGCAAAGGAAATTATGGGAGTTCTAGATAAAGATGGTGTATGGCAGGGGGAAGTAAAAAATATCAAGAAAGACGGAAAACCATTCTGGTGTTCTGCGAACGTTTCCGTGTTTAATCATCCTGAGTACGGCAGAATCTTGGTCGCAGTCCATACAGACATCACCGAGCGCAAGCAGATGGAGGAGATTCAGAAGACTTCCAAGGCTATATCAAGACAGGGACTGGCTCCTCTGGAGGAAAGGTTTCAGAAATATGGCATCGGGCGCTTTAGCGATTCTGAAATAATTGAGCTGTTGCTCTGCCATACTCTACCCCAAAAAGAAGGCAAAAAGCTGGCAAATGAGGTCAATAAGAGATATAAAAACCTCAGGGAATTCATGACAGCTCCTAGCCAGGAGCTAGAGCAAATACCTGGAATGTCCCGTCGTTGTATCCTCTCTTTTAAACTATTATGTGAAGTGCCCAAAGTATTTCTTAAAGAGAAGATTATTGACAAGCCATTTTATAAATCATCCCGGCAGGTTTTTGATTATCTCTACTACTCAATACGAGACCTTGAGAAAGAGGTATTCAAGGTTGTTTATCTGGATAGCCAAAACCAGATTATTGAAACCGAAGACTTGTTTGAAGGGACGCTGGATGGCATCCACATCTATCCCCGCGAGATTGAAGAAGGTGCCATTGAACACAAAGCTACCGGCCTGATTTTTGTCCATAACCATACTTCGGGCGACTGCACGCCCAGTAATAGTGATAAGCAGATAACCAGAGACCTAGTCTTCATCGGCAAGATACTGCAGATTGAGGTCCTGGATCATATCATAATCGGCGAAAATATATACTACAGCTTCGCTGATGAGGGATTGATTGCTAAATACGAAGATGATTTTCTAAATCTAAGGTTGCATAGATTTGCCCTAGTAGGCATGGGACATAAATAACTCTCCATAAACCGTGAAGTTCCTCACTCCATTCTCCTTAAACGACTTGCTTGCCAGACTAGCCGCCTGATACTCCTTGGTGCTAGAATTGTGGCGTGACGCGTTATTTACTTGGGAAAGAAGCAAATGCCTTCGGATGAAACTCTGCAGGGGCACCGAAAGAGGCTGCGGGAAAGGTTCATAGGTTCGGGGCTGGGTGGCTTTCACGACTATGAAGTTGTTGAGCTATTGCTGACCCTGGGTTCACCTCGCCGCAACTGCAAAGAGCAGGCTAAGGAAGCCATCAAGAGGTTCAAAACCCTGAGGGGGGTTCTGGAGGCTTCTCTTGAAGATTTGCAACAGATAAAGGGTATTGGCCCCCATAATGCTTTCGGCATCAAGCTGGTTCAGGAAGTAGCCAGGAGGTTTCTCAAAGAGAGGATAATTGATAGGCCGGTCTACAGGTCGTCACAGGAGATTTTTGACTATCTCTACCATTCAATGAGAGACCTCAAGAAAGAGGTATTCAAGGTTCTTTATCTAGACAGTCAGAATCAGATAATTGATATCGATGACCTTTTTGAGGGGACGATATCGGGTAGTGCCGTCTCTCCGAGAGAGGTTATGGAGCGCGCCCTTAGACATAATACGGTCTCGCTTGTCTTTGTCCATAACCATCCTTCGGGCAATACTGAGCCCAGCCAGAATGATAAGCAGATAACCAGAGACCTGGTCTACGCCGCGGCTATTATGCAGATTAAGGTGCTGGACCATGTCATAATCGGTAATAACCGGTACTTCAGCTTTGCCGCCGAGGGTTTGATTGAGCAGTACGAGCTGGACTTCCTGGGCCTCAAGATGAAGGGGGTTTCCGAGGCCAAAAGAAGGCTCTACCAGGCCAAGCTTTTCGGCGGGCTGGTTGATGATGGCCGAAGGTAACTTTTCCTCTCATCCATCGTTGTATTGTTCAAGAAGGAGGAAGAAGTATGAAAAAGTTACTACCTTTGATGGGGCTAATCCTAACCGCCTGCCTTGGTGCCCGGGTGCAGTAGTACGGTTCAGGCATACACCGACCCGGAGGTGACGGTGGACGTCGGTGCTGATAGTGAATTCGCCATTCTTATCGCCCTTGAGTCTAATCCGAGTACCGGCTATAGCTGGGAGGCAAGCTATGACGAGACCCGGTTGGAGCTGGTGGAAGAGACCTATGAGCTGGGTGAATTTGCCAAGCAGGGCTTGTTTGGCGCCGGCGGCACCGAACTCTTTCGCTTCAAGGCACTGAAGAGCGGTGAGGCAAAGATAACAATGGATTACAAGAGGTCATGGGAAACAGAGGTTCTGGAGCAGAAGGTTTTTACCGTTGAGGTGAAGTAGTCGTCGCTTCCAGTTGGAGGAGGCATCTTTTCATCTCCAGCCCATTGCTGAAACCACCAAGACTACCGTCGTTACTAATTACCCGGTGGCAGGGAACAATAATTGGCAGCGGATTTTTAGACAGGGCTTGCCCGATTGCCCGCGCCGCCCCGGGCTTAGCCACCTTCTTCGCCAGCCAGCCATAGCTTCTGGTCTCGCCATAGGCCATCAACCTGGTTGCCTGCCATACCTCTCGTTGGAACGGCGTCGCCGATGACAGGTCAAGCTCGTCAGGGAACGATACTTTATGACCGTTAAAATAGTCCTTGAGCCGCCTGGCTAGGTCCCGGAATCGTTCGGGAGAGGGGGTAGCCTGCTCTATCGCCTCGCCAATGGAGTCGAGTGCTTCCTGAGCCGAGCTCCGGGGCAGGGTAACGCTCACCAGCCCCCTTGCCGAGCCGAGGATTGCTACCCAGCCCTTACCGGTGTTAAAGACGTGGTAGTAGTATTCCATAGTTTGTTCCCTTAATAGGCTCATTCTTGACTATAGTGGTTCTGGTAATAGCCTGAGGTGGTTCTTAGGCGAAAGCCGTATAATTATCGCCCTATGCTATGAGTCAGGAGGCTTGGTTGGTTGGCGGCGGCGCTGGATATAAGCCGCCAGAAATATCAGGGCGATGCCAACAATAATACTGACCACTATCTTAATCAGCTGTGGCATATCCATACTCAGAAAGAACCCGTAGGTAAAAATGCCGGTCACTACAGAAAGACCGTAGGCAATGTTATGAGCTCTAATCTGTCTCACTTTTAACTCCCCTTTTACTGCCCGGTAAATCAGCCAGCCAATGAAACCAAAAAAAGCAGCCGTTATAGCTAGGGATATCAGTCCAAATACTATCTCCATCTAGCTACCACCCCAGCTTTTCAAAATATTTTCCCAGGAAGGCGAACATAGCTGCCGTTAGCAGTAGAGAAAGCAGTTTGCCTGCTTCAGACAGATACCGCACATATTCTGCTGCCAGGTAGCCGATGCCAGCTATGCTGAACAGAATGCCAAAACCATATAATATATATACCAGCCTCATAGGCTACTCCTTTTAATTATCTTGTCGGAAGAATCGGCATTTTGTTGAAATCGGATGGAGTGCTTAGATATAGGATTATCCTGCGTTCTAGTTCGCCCCTCTTTATAATTACCGTATATTCATAACCCTGCTCTGGAGGAACCGGCTCCAGTTCGGCAGTATCTACCACCCATTCCAGCTGTCCCTTGTCAAAAGAAGCTACTTCTATCTCCTGGGATATTAAGTCTTTCACCTTCTGCTGGCTGCGCCACACTGATACTTCAACGTCCGCTGAGTAGCTTGAAAATTGGCGGTTGTCAACCTCGTAGCGGAAAAATACAGTCTCTCCATAGTTTACGCTTATTGACCAAGGGTAAGGGTAGTCTTGTAACCAGAAGTCGGCCTCAACCTTCTCCTCCCTTTCTCCGGCAGTTATATAGACAGTATCATAGACACCCAGATAGCCGTCAACAATGAATATAGCTATAAGGCCTAGAAAGCAGGCTAGAGCTAGATATAGGGATATATTTCTTAGCCTGGCTACCATAAGCTAGACCCCCTATGCGCTGAGAACTAATTTATATAATACCACAGAGTCATCAAAAGAGCGATTTGCTTTAAACCTTTATCTTATACTTCTCTGGCTAGCGTCAGCCCCCACACCGAGCTGGCGCCGGCAGACTTCAGGGCTGTGGCGCAGACATCGAGGGTAGCCCCGGAGGTAGCCACGTCGTCGATGAGTATTATCTTTTTATCTCTCAGGTCTCTCAGGTTGCTATGGCAGGTAAAGGCGTTGGCGACGTTGCTTCGCCTCTGGCTGACGGAGGTGGCTCTGGTTTGAGGGGCTGCCTGGCGCTGGCGGGTAATACAGTTTGCCATTACCGGTAACCCGACCAGCTTACCCAGCTCCTTCGCCAGTAGATGGCTCTGGTTATAACCGCGCTCTCTCAGCCGTCTGGAGTGGAGCGGCACCGGTACCAGCACCTCTCCGGGTACAGGGTTGGTGCTCAGGTAGTTGCTTAGCAACTCAGCCAGAGGCCCGGCTATATATCTCAGGTTGTTGTATTTGAACTGGTGGATAGCCTGGCGTATTACCCCTTCGAAGCGGAGCGGCGAGCGGATGCCGTCTATATCGTGCTGGTGGCTCAGACAGGTGGGGCAGGGCTTACCGTCCGGCTGGGGCGTGCCACAGCGGCGACAAATCGGCGGGGTGATTCTGGGCAACGTACCCCGGCAAACGGGACAGATAAGGTCACCCTCTTTGCCACAGCCCAGACATCGGCTGGGAAATAAGAGATCCAGTGCTGTCCTCCCTAGTCTAACTAACTGAGGAAGCACCCTCACCCCCCGTAATCGGTTTGGCTTTTAATGCTAGGCGTTCTGCCGGGAGCGAATACCGCTCGACCCGCTCATAATTGGTTCGTTCAGGTAGATATCGCCGTTTCTTATTTTTAGGTTAAAACCACAGTCAGGGTTAGTGCATACCCATGCTTTGTAGAGCAGAGAAGACCCCTGACTGCCAAAATCAGAAAGGGGTACCAGGTCTCCGGTGCTACACTTCTGGCACTTGGGGAAATTGAGCTGTTCCACTAGGTCCACCTCCCAGCCGAAATTTTTATCTTAAGAGTATACACCAGTCGGCTGATTTTTAGCAAGGGGTTAACGACTTAGCGATGTGAGAGAGTGGCTTTGCCTTTAACTGGATTTCTTCGAATCAGAATTATATGCCAATCACCATAGCAATATATACCTTGGAAAGTTGAGCCACACAAGAATCCATAAGTGATGATTGGACTCAAGAAGTGGACACCGGTTAAGAAACTGATGCCCAAAATCCACAGGGAGTAAAGCCAATGATGAAGATGGATTTTCCAACTTCTAAAAGGTATGAGAACTGAGCCTAGTTTGCCTTTTTCTCCAACAGATTTACCTGCCAGGTACTTACTCGTCAGAAAACCTAGAAGCAGGCTTAAGACAAGAAGATAGCCAAGCATAATTAGAAAGATTATTGCTGATAGGAGAGCAATTATCCTTTTCTTCATCATCTATTTTTAGAGTCAAGTTGGAGGATTCTTATCCAGTCTGGCGGAGCTTAACCGGCTGTAGATGGCGCCTTCTCTGCTTAGCTGGCTCTTTATAAGGCTGACGGCCTCAACCTTAAAGCTATAGCTTGCCTCGAGCCTGGTGCCGGCGATAAGCTCGCCGAAGCGTTGCCGCTCGTCTGGCGATGCCTCGTTGCCCACTCGTGCCAGTGTCAGATGTGGTGAGAAGGGTCGCTTTTCGGTGGCAAAGCCCAGCTGGGACAGGCTGGTCTCGAGGAGACGGTGGAGCTTTTTTATACTGTCCAGCTCCCCGCCCAGCCCGACCCATACCACCTGGACCCGTTTCAGGCTGGGGAAAGCGCCCAATCGCCCGACTTCAAGCTGAAAGGGTGAGATTTTAGCGGCGCTCTCGGTTATTGCCCGGGTTATGGCGTTAATCTTGGGTACGGGAACGTTGCCCAGGAACTTCAGCGTCAGGTGCATACCTTTGGGGTCGACCCACTTTATCCTTGGCTTATCCACCCTGAAGTTCGCCTGCAGTCTGACCAGCTCCAGCTTCAGCTCTTCGGGCAGCTCGATGGCGATAAAAGAACGGACTTGCTCCATATTTAACAACCCCTCACCCTTTTAATCCATAATTACTAACCCCATAGTTACCAAGCAGTCTTACCCGTAATGCCCAGCAGCCTTTTGGCGTTACCGGCTAAAATCTGGTTTTTCGTTTCCCCGGGCAGGTCAAGGGATTCTACCTCCTCGATTAATCGCTCCTGTGGCAGCAGGGGGTAGTCGCTACCGAGTAGTATCTTGTCGCCGCCGACGAGCGCCACGACCTGCCTGTATATCTGTGGGCTGTAGAGGAAGGGCGAAGCCGCGGTGTCGAAGTAGACGTTGGGCATGGCCTTTTTTACCTCGGGCATCAGGGCGTAGAAGGGTAAGCCTCCCCCCCAGTGGGAGCAGACGATGGTTAGCTCCGGGTGGCTGGCGATGAAGGGATAGAGTATTTCCGGGGTGACCGCTCCCTTGCCTGAGTAGATGTGGCCTACCGGCTCGGAGGAGTGGGTGAGCAGAATCAAGTTGTACCTGCTCAGCATATCGGTAAAGGGTGCCATCAGCTCCTCATCGCCCAGGTCGAGCATCTGTATATCGGGTCTTATTTCGCCGACCCCCTTTATACCCCCCTTGGCACAGCGCTCGAGCTCGTCCAGCGCCGCCTGGAGCGACCGCGGCTGGACACTACAGAAGCCGACCAGCCGGTCGGGGTAGCGGGCAATCGATTCCAGGATGTAGTCGTTGGTTTCCACGCATAGTTCGTGAGTAGTCCAACCGATATTGAGAATGACGGAAACATCAACGCCAGCCTTGTCC